>CAXNNO010000274.1:0-3900 GCA_964203555.1 Bacteriovoracales bacterium | reverse complement strand
GACAATGCCATTGGAGGCGGGAAAGAAACTGGAGAATATTTTTTTTCTCAGGAGCATGAGTTAAAAACTTAGTCGCGGCCTGATGAACTTGTCTCACAGAAATATTGCCCCATGAAATGTGCGCGGAAAGCCGGGAGCATGAATAGCGTCCCTGGGCGGGAAGGGAAATATTTTTCATATAATCAAAATATCGATGATCAAAAAAGTCTGAAAGAACCTTTTGAGCATGTGCTTCGCCTCCAATCTGAAAGGAGGGATCTTCGAGAAGAACGGAATCAGAGAGATCTTGATCAAGCTGAAACATAGATGTGTCCGCAAAATTCATTTTTGACAGATCCACTTTAAAGGGAAGTCTCCTCATAAATGAGGCCCAAAGTCTCCCCCACTCTTTTCTGTTTTTCATGGGCCTGACAACCCCGTTTGATTGATACTCTTTCCAGCTGATGTTATTTTTTTTGCACCATCGACTGAAGGCCTTATCTCGATCAAAGGTTATTTTTGTTCCCGTTTCCTGATGTGAAAAAACAAATTTAATATCGTAGTGTTCTTTTATTTGAAGAAAAGTAGAAATAACCTCCCCATAGTTCCAGATGAGAGGAATTGTTTTTTTCATATCGGTTAGAGATTGATAAACAAAACGCCAGTGACGTTCATCCCAGTCGTAATAATGCTGGAGAGATGGCTCAAAACAATACATTACAATGACGGGTAACTTTGCCTTTTGAGCATAAAAAAGTGCAGCATGATCTTCGGTGCGAAGATCTCTTTTGAGCCACACGATTGAGACTTCAGTTTTCATTCCGTCCGCGTTTTAATAAAATCCTCCGCCAGTAAGAAAATCTCCTTTTTCCTGCCAAGATCCATTTTATCAAGAGTTCTGGCCATCATACTAAGCCGGGGATTTTTGGAAAAGAAATCATAATTATTACTTATAAATCTCCAAAAAAGACCATCCCAAATCTGACACCAGTCCCCTTTTTTATAATCCGACATTTTTAAAATGTAGTTACTTCCCGAGACATAAGGCTTGGTGGCAAAAATGCCTCCATCAGAGAACTGACCCATGCCGTACACATTGGGGCCCATCACCCAATCAGCACTGTCGATAAACATTTCCATGAACCACCGGTGAACCTCCTGGGGGTGAAGCTCTGAGAGAAGCATCACGTTTGAAAGAATCATAAGGCGCTCAATATGATGACAGTAGCCGAAATCTCCCGCCTTTTTAATGGCATCATCCACTGGAGGAAGTCCTGTCGTGCCGTCATACCAATGCTTGGTGAGCTTTCGCTTATGCTGAAAGAAATTTCTTTCATCTTCTACTTCGGAAAAGTTTTGATAAATCCCTCTGACAAATTCTCTCCACCCCATCACCTGCCGAACAAATCCCTCAACTGATGCCAGCGGAATATCCGAATCTTTCTCACGCGCCTTTATCACCTGATCAATAACTTCCTCTGGTGTCAGAAGGCCTGCATTCATCGCAGGAGAGATGATCGAGTGATAAAGAAAAGTGGACCGCGAGGTAATGGCATCCTGATAGTCCCCAAAATGATGAATGTGATGAGCGATGAAATGCTTGAGTGATTTTAAAGCACCCTTGCGATCAACCGGGGCCCAGAAATTTTCGACAGTTCCAGGATGGTCTGGAAAATGAGTCTCAACTATTTTACAAACATTTTCAAAATGTTCCCCGTGAGTGTGCAAGGCCGGATCTTTACTGGAGAGGACTTGAGGTGCTTTTTTTCGGTTTTCAACATCATAGCTCCACTGGCCTCCCTCGGGTTTTCCCTTGGGATCGAGGAGAATTTCCAGGCGCTTTCTCTCACCTTCATAAAATGATTTCATGAAGGGTTTTTTATGGCGCGAAAGATAGGTCTTAAATTCCTCTCTCGAACAAAGGAACATGGGAGTTTTAAAGATATGAAAATCAATTTTTTTTGATTCAAAGAACGTTATGAGTTCTTTTTCAAAAAACTTATCCTGAACTTCCCCGAGGTGAATTTTAGTAATTTTATTTTTAATAATGAAAGATTCTAATCTTTTAATAAAGGAGAGCTCCGAGAACTTGTGGTAATCGACATGGAAGCCCCCGGCCTTCAGTTCATCCGAAAAATTTCTCATGGCAGTCAGAAAAAATATGATCTTATGTTTGTGGTATTTAAAATGGGTACAAAGACCCAAATCTTCCGCCATAAAGACCGGCATTTTTTTATAGGCCTGATAAAATTTTAGAGGAAAAAGTTGGTCACCAAGAATAATAAGGGCTTCATTCATGCCTTAGTTTAGGCGAATGAGACCCTGATTGAGTCATTAACTTATCGGTTGTCTAAGTTTTTTTTAGTTTGCTCTTTATCAATGGAACAAGCATAGGCAAGACTGAGCCCAAAATAACGGTGAAAATGACGATCGTAAAATTTTGTTTGATTAAAGGGATATTGCCGAAGAAAAAGCCCGCCAGAATGAAACTGAAAACCCATGCGATGGCACCAAAGATGTTAAAAAATAAAAATTTTCTGTAATTCATGGAACCAATTCCGGCCACAAATGGTGCAAAAGTTCTCACAATCGGAGCAAAGCGGGCCGCCACAATTGTAAATGCGCCCCAGCGGGTATAGAAGGCTTGAGTTTGAGTGAGATATTGAGTTTTAAAAAAACGACTATCGGCCCTAAAGACCTTCGGACCAAGGTATTTTCCCAATTGATAGTTTACCGTGTCTCCCAGGATTCCCGCAATTGTCAGGCCGATAAGAAGGACCCACAAATCCAGACCATTCTCCAGAGCGGCGAGTGCCCCGAGAGCGAAAAGAAGGGAGTCGCCGGGTAAAAAAGGTGTTACCACCAGGCCTGTTTCACAAAAAATAATCAAAAATAAAATGACATAAATCCAGGGCCCAAAGAAGGAGATCCACATTATGAGATGTTGATCGAGATGAAGAATAATATCTATTAACTGGGCCATGATTTGTCCTAAGCAATTTTTGAGTTTATTCTAACGAGATTTCTTCTTAATGAGAAAGGAGAATAAAAGATTATTTTTTGACGGATTTTACGTACTCAAAAATCGCTGGAATATCATCTTTAAGCCTCTGCATTGGCATCATCGCCCTGCTGGTTCTCTTGGGAACAAAACCAGTGGGAAGCGGATCTGGATATTTTCCAGTCATGATCTTCGAGTACATCACTTCATAGGGAGCATCAGCTATTTGTGGCCCCATTGAACCATTTTCATTAGGGTCTATGTTATGACAGCGAAGGCAGTTGGCGACATAAACTCTTCTGCCCTCTTCGATCAGCGTCGAATCAGCAAAAGTCCCGGAAGAAATAATGAGGGGACCAATAATGGCCCCCAAGAATAACATTTTCATTAAGCTAAAACCTCGATTAATCCGTAAAGAACAACCAAAAGACCAACTCCGCAGTGGATAACACCTCTTACGGTAGTCATAGGACCCAATTTTCCTTTCATCGCATTGATTTGAAGAGCGAGGATCACCACAGTAACAACTGAAAGAACGGTCAGCGGGGCATAGGACTCTGAAAAAGAAAGACCAAGGTGTCTTGAAGCACCCATAAAAAAGAGCATAGGAAGAGAAAACATCACGTTAGTCCGAGAGGCCAGGAGTGCCTGGGGAGCAACTTTTGCAGCTTCAGGATTTGCGGCCCCACCAGCAAGAAGTGTCTGACCATTGGCAATTAAGATTTTTTGCTTAGGCCAGATGATGAGCCAAACATTTAAGAACATAAGCGTTCCAAGAAGTGCTCCGGCGTAAATATAAATACCATAAGGCGTGAAGAAGAAATCAGCTTTTAACTCATGCCCAGCTAATGCGAGCATAATAACACCTGATAAAAAAGTGAAAAGAGCACCATATCTAAACCACAACATCGCTCGTGGGA
>CAXNNO010000273.1:0-3912 GCA_964203555.1 Bacteriovoracales bacterium | reverse complement strand
AGATTAACAAAATCAAATCAAACATCGAAAACTTCATCGCAGATGTAAATGTTAATGATCTTAAATCAAGCCTGAATCTTATGGTAAAAGATGCACAGAAAGATTTTAATAATCTGGTTGAAAAAGACCTGGAAAAAGTGAAAAAGAAGCTTAAGAAAGAAAAAGAAGATTTTGATACCAAGGCGAAAAAATTTCTTGATGGTTACAAAAGAGAACTCTCATCTCTCGAGGAAAAAATAGATAAGTTAATAAAAGCAAAGACCAAGTTAACGAGCTCAAAGAATGGGACATCTAAAAAGGATTCAGGCGATCTTCCAAGTTCCAGAAAGAAAATATTAAAGAAGACTTCAAAGGCTTCAGCGAAGCCTGGATATAAAACTAAACCTTTAAAGAAATCTACAGCGAAGAAAGTTTAAAAAAATCAGATAACGACTTCAGTGACGTGGAATACTTTTCCACGCCCTGATTTTTTAGACTGATACATCATTTTATCAGCAAAATCTATGATCGATTTCGCACAATTGGCGTCCTCAGGGAACTGGGCCAGACCTATAGAAAGTGATAGTTTGTATTTCTTATCATGATTAATGTTGAATTCCGCGGCTTTCACAGACTCAGATATTCTTAGGGCAATCTTCTTACTTTCTTCAACATTGGTGCGTGGTAGTAGCACGATGAATTCGTCTCCTCCATAACGGTACACTAAATCAGATGAGCGCAATTGATTTTTAAGCACTGTCGATAAATCGATAAGAAGCTGACTCCCTACGATATGACCAAATTGATCATTAACATTTTTAAAATAATCAATGTCTATAAAAAGCAAACAAAAGCC
The DNA here is from genome assembly GCA_964203555.1 of Bacteriovoracales bacterium. Lineage (GTDB taxonomy): Bacteria > Bdellovibrionota > Bacteriovoracia > Bacteriovoracales > Bacteriovoracaceae > Peredibacter. Next base: position 3,077 of record CAXNNO010000273.1, on the reverse strand, counting down.
CGATTTGTCGTGCTGATATCGACCGATATAAAGTTCGATATCCTCAACCAACTTTCTCTGATTAAATACACCTGTGACCTCGTCAGTCAGAGAAAGCATTCTCATTTGTTCACGTTTTTTTGATTCCGAAAGAATTGAAAGCGTGGTTTTCAGGATATTTGAGAGGTAGTTATTAAGGATATCTCTTACCGAATATTCCGAAATATTTCTGGCAACAATATAAGTCAATTTTCCTTCGCCAGTCTTAATCAGGAAGTAACATCGCTTACCCAGAAACCTTAAACCAAATATAATTCCGCTCTCATCTTGAAGAAAGCGTTTTATTCTCTTTAATTGATGCTCTGTCAGTTTTAACTTCTGCTGGAGGGAAGAGAGACTTTTCTCATTTGTCGTAAATGTTGCTTCTTTCTCAATTTCAAAAAACATAGAAAGGTACTGATTCAATGCCAGAGCGACATCTTTGGTTGAAAAAAAACTTTCTGGTCTTGAAAATAAGTGGAGGACTGCTCCCTCCGGACTCCAGTGACCATTTTGAATGGCGCCATGGATCTTTAAGCGATAGATAACGGTTCTGATTTCATTCTGATCAATTGGTAACGCCAGGAAATCAAAAAGCCCGGCCCTGAATGCACCAACGATACCCTGGTTGTCAGACCTTTGAGAAAGAAGGGTTATTCCGGCACCTGGGACAAATTGATGAATCCTTCTGATATCATCAATAGTTTTTCTACTTTGCCTGTTGGAAAAGAAGAAAACCGCTTGAGCGCTTCGCTTATTAAATGAGGAAAGATCATCAATATCATTCAGGAAGCTTATTCTGAACTTAACATTATTCTCACGCAAAGAAGTCTTAATCCCTTCAATCGAAGCTGGGTCCAATCCGATGGCAAGAATTTCTAAAACATCATCTGGTTTTTTCATTACATATCAATATTTTTTTTCAATGCTTTCAAGGCATCCGTTCGATCTGTTTCATCTTCAAGAACATTGATGGCTGTTCTTAAAGTCTTAATTGCTTTTTCAAGCTTATCCTCGAGCTCAAAACGGGATTCAACTGATCGCTTTTCCTGTTGAGTTATGGACTCAACATCGAACTCCATAGCATCAATTTTTCTTTTGAGTTCAAGGATTTTCAAATCTCGATGCTTTATCTGGGTTTCCGAGTCAGATTTAAGTAACTCCAGCCTTTGTTCAAGCTCCCTTTCCCTCATTTGAACTTTCTTTACATCAATTCTATTTTTTTGTGCGGATTTATCAAGTTCTTGTAAAAGAATCCGGTTTTTCTCCTCAAGAATTAACCTTTTCTCATCGTGAACTTTCAAGCGGTCTCGCAAATCATTAATCTCATCGTTGAGCTTCTTTCTTATGATCGTGAGTTCTATTCTTCTCTCGTCAATTTCTGCTCTAGAAGTAAGAGTTTGTCGTGAATGAAAGAGTTTATCCTCCTCAAACTTCTCGATCTTTAACAAAAGTTCCTCTCTATCTATCCTCAGATTAGAGATCGTGGCGAGCATCCGTTCCATTTCTCCGGAATAAGCACCTGATATTTCCTTTAAATCTCTGCCTAGATATCCTTCTTGAGTTCCCCGGTCCTCGACAGCATCTCTTTTCTTCTTATTAACCGACTCATCCCTGGAATCACGTTTTTTCAAATTAACATCATCAGTAAAATCAATACTGGAAAGATCAATGTCCTCAGAGACCAAGGGTTCATCTACGTTTCTATCTTTTTGCAACGAATTTTTAATTTTAACATTTGAGGCGTCGAGATCCATGATTTCATCAATTTCTTGTAGTTTTTGTTTTGCATCGTCTGATAACTCTGCTGCATCAAACTCAACCTGCTCCCCAATATCAAAATTCAAGGATAATTCATCTTCAAAATTGAGAGCGATCGCTGAAGCTTCTTTAGATTTGTCTGAGTCCTCCTCCATCTGAAAACTAATGGGGGCACTTAAGTCCAAAGGAGGCACAGGTTCTTCCTCGGTCTGAACATTGTTTTCAGGTTCAACGCTAAATTGTGAAAAACTGAGTTCTCCAAGGTCTTCAATAATGACTTCCGAATTTTCTTCAAAACTTGTTTCTACTTCATCTTCAACTGACAAGGACAGATCACCATAATTATCCTCTGAAGAATCACTCTCACCAATATCAGCTTCAACCAAATCAAGATCTTCGTCTTGGTTTAAACTTAACTCAAAACCTTCGTCCAGAGACACTTCGTTAAAGGATGTGTTGTTTTCCTCACTCAGGTGAAGATCCAACTCTTCCGGTGCTTCATCTAAAGAAAGCTCCCCTGAATCCGGCAGAAAAGGTAAATCGTCCATTGGACTTTCAATAAGTGCTACCTGGGTTTCTTCGTTTATGACTTTTTTAAAGATATCGTCAATTTGTCCGCTTACTGGATGGTTTTTCATCGCATCAAGCTTAGTAAATTCGGCTGAATCTTTTTTCATTAAGTTTTCCTGATTAAAAGGTCTTATATAGATACTCTTCGTTAAATTAACCGAATCAATGAGGGAAAAGTGCGGAGTTAGGGATAAATTCAAGATTCCTTGTCAGAACTAATCAACTAGTCACAAGCGGCTACCCCGGGCGAATCACCGGTGCGAAGCCTTATCAACAAATTGAAGACCCAAAAAATCCATATCTGTATTGCTTCCCTTTCAGGCTCATACTACAATCGAGAGGAATGTCTTGGAGGATTCTTGAAAAAGTTTAAATTCATTTCGTGGATTTTGTTGACTGTTTTTGTCAGAAATCTGGCTGCTCAGGAAAATTACTTACCATCAAACATTCTGATGATGGATAAGAAATTTTCACATCACGTCATCCTTGTTGAGAAGGCCACCCATAAACTCCACCTATATGAAAATACCGATTCAGCGCCGAAGCTTTTAAAATCTTTTAACACTGCAACTGGAAAATTTAAGGGAAATAAAAGTGTGACTGGTGACCATAAAACGCCAGAGGGTATATACACCATCTATAATTTTCTCTCAAAACAGGAACTCTTAAAGAGGCATGGTAATTACGCCGAGATATATGGATCCGGGGCCTTTCCAATGGATTACCCT
>CAXNNO010000272.1:0-3915 GCA_964203555.1 Bacteriovoracales bacterium | reverse complement strand
CTGTTAATCAACCTGCTAAACCCTTACCCATCGATTGCTTCTCAGAAGAATTTAAAAAGAATGTAGAAAAAGAAGTTACCGTCACTTTGGAAAAGATGAAGAAGAATCAGGCCATCGTTGGTTACCTCCAGCAATTGGAGCTTTCACGACAACAAGATGACTATCTTGATGAACACATTGAGATTCTATGCATACTTTGCACATACATGGCCCGATCCATGGGATGGTTTAGTGATATCGTCATGCAAAAACTCATCTATGTTTGTTATATGCATGATGCTCCCTTATTTCAGTGCCCAAAACTTGCAAAAATCCCCAACCTGAAAAACTTTGAAAAATTAAAATCAAGTTTAACTCAGGCAGAGCAGAATCTCTTTTTATCAGCACCAGGAGCCTCCAGGGACATAGCTTTCTCTGACCACTCGGCCCCGCCAGACGCAGTCACAATACTCATGATGCAAAAGGAACTCCCCGATGGGAAGGGTTTCCCAAGAAAAATTTATGCAAATAAGATCATTCCAATGGCGGCACTTTTTATTCTGGCCCACGATCTGACGGATGAAATTTTGAATAACAGCGAATGGAGTTTTGAAGGCTGGCTGAAGAAAGCAAGTCTAACCTTCAAGGGTGGATCATTCGCTAAAACTCTGGAGACTCTGGAAAACTTAAAATTTGCCTTTAAGAAACCTAAAAAATCCCAATAGGTAAAATCAAAGGCATTTTACAGCGCTCACGCCTTCAATTTAAAAATCTGCCGGCCTAAAACTATGTCTTTCAATTTAAAGCGTGACATTTTGACCTACTGATTAATTTCTGGTTCAACTAATTGGGCCAGCTTAATAAGAGATTCCTGCCAACCGAGATAACACATCTCAGCCGGAATCACTGCGGGAATTCCATCTTGCTTGATATTGAGCTCAGTTCCGCAAGAAACCTCTCTAAAAGTAATTGTCACAGTCATCTCACCTGGAAGATTTGGATCATCAAACTTATCAACATATTTAAGTAATTCATTGGGCTTAATTTCCAAGTAAGTTCCACCGAAAGAATGCTCTTGCTGGTTAGTGAAATTGATAAAAGACATTTTGTAAGAGCCACCGACTCTAGGATTAAACTCATGAACTTTCGCAATAAAACCAAAAGGAGGAATCCAAGAAGCATGGGCCTCTGGATTTATGAACGCGCGATAAACCCGCTCAACCGGGGCCTTGAGTACTCGATGCAATGTGATTGAACTAGACATGTTCATTCTCCGAAAAAAAAATGTGTAATGAGGAATCGCCAAAATTGCACTAGTGACTAAAAACGTTTTGAATCCATCGCCCTATTCTCTTGGCCCAGAACAAGCTTGTTTTGATTATATTATTATTTTAAATACGCAGTTAAAACATCTTGCGTGGTTGTCCACTTAACTGGATAGCGCTCGTTGTCTAAGTGATCAAATTTAGCTAAACCTTGAAATTGGTCACGCATGTACTGCATCCCCTGCCAAGGCGGAAAGATCTCATCGGTCGTTGGTGTCAGTCGTTTAGTCACTGCTATTAATAGATTCAACAAACGCAATCCACCTGGCTTCAAAACTTTATACTTTTTACCGCTTAATCTTGTCATTATCTCTGCAAGAATATTTGCGCTAACTTGGTCGCCGGCAATTTTTAAAAACCTTGGAGTCTTTGGGTCAAGCGCTGTAAAAGCAGTATACCTGGCCGTATCATCTATAGTCGTCCAATCCATTAGTTGATTAGGGTTACCCCAACACAAAACTTTATGAATTTTAAATAACACAAATGGCGCAACACCCGTCAGCATATCTGAAAAAGCTCCATTTAAAATTGATGTCACTTGAATATCCGCTTGGTCCGCAATTTTCATAAATTCAAAACGAAAATTGAGGTTTCGATTTGTGCCTTCGGGCACCTTTGTATAATCGATTGCAAAATCTGATGGAATAAAGCGTGGAACATTTGCTTCAACTGCAGCGTTGATAAGTTTGGTTTGAATATTTATGATCACATTGCCCAAACCCGATAACATTGAAATGACAACAGAACCCCCACTGCATCCTTGAACTAAAGAATGGTGATTAGTAAAATCGACCTCAACAACTTCTACTCCTTGATCACAGAGTCTTTGTTTTTTTTCTTCAGGAGTTTCTTTACGCACCAGTGCACGAACTTTCGTATTCATAGAAATAAGTTCGCGAACAACTCTTCCACCTAAATCACCAGTCGCACCTGCGAGAACCACCAAGGATTGATTCATTTAGACCTCTTTTTTCGTACAATAAGACTCAAGATTTATGAATTGGTCAATTCCAGATCGATTTCGAAGGTCTGAAATTCTTTATTTGGATGGAATTTCTTGGCCTTCATGTGCGAAGAGGCTAGATCTCTCCAGCCTCTTATAAATACTTCATCTTTGTTTTCAGGAATTAAATCGATGATCAGTGTCTTCGATTCGACTGAAGGCCAATCTTCTTTCGATACGCTGGCAATGATGGTGTAATTTGTTCCTCTAAGTTATCAAGTCTTTCAAAAACTGTTTTAAACAAATGGTTTGTATCTTTCTTCAGTTGTCCCACATCATTTTTAAAAGAAGAATCCATGGCCAAAAAACTTCTCAGCCTTGTGAATGTACGCATGATGGAGACATTGGGGGTTTATGGCCTTATCACTATTGAGAATCCCTGATAGCATCGCCACACCATTCTCCGTAAAAACATTGGGTTGCTTTTGCTTTCCCCCGCTCCCCGTTTTTGAAGTCACAATTTGTGACTTCAAAATATGGAATTCATCGGAGGTAAGCTGAAACATAAAGTCTTCAGGGAACCTTTTTAGATTTCTTCTTACAGATTGGTTCAGAACCTTCGTTTCAACACCATACAAGCTTGCAAGATCGCTATCGAGCATGACTCTTTGTCCTCTGATGGTGTAGATCATTGCCTCAATCTTCTCGATGGGAAATTCCATGGCCCTCTCCTGGTTAAAACAGAAAAAGTTAAGGTATATGAAGTTAACCAGGCAACATGTACGAGAAGAAGCGAAGAAAGAATTCCAATTAGAAATGATGAGAATCCTGCCCATAACTCATTGCAATTATACCAGGAGAAGTGTTCGATATAGGGGGCGCCGTCCATGAAACCCACAACTTTAAAATAATTCGATTCTGGGACAGCCTTTTTAATTCAAGGAAGGGCTTAGCCCACTTTATTATCTCTTTTTTTGATTACTAAACAAGAAAATGTCGTTGTGAAAAATGGTCTTCCTTTATTTAGTAAGGAGAAGATGGATTATATCCTATCATCAAAAAAGTAACGTCCTCTTAGGTTTAAAGGGAAGCCCAGAAGTCCTAAGCGAAACGCAACAAATAGGAAGTTGAGTACGCTGCGATAGATGGAATTAAAAAGTCTGACCCCGTCGGCACAAGTTTTAAGGGGATAATAATTTTACATCTTTTTTTTATTTTTTGGAGTTATTTTACATTTCGTTAATAAATTTTGAAAAAAAATATAATTAAATTCCTTTATTGAAGAGAATTAATCTCTGTTCTCTCTTGGTGTATTACTGTTTTGTTTTGAGAACACGAAACTGATTCTGAACGGGATTTAAATCAAAAATTAATTGCTCCATTTCGGCGACAGGACGAATTAACCAAATATCCTCTATCAATATACAATAGGCACCCTCGATAAAAAGGAAGGCCTTCGACAACTCTGCTAATTTTCTAGACGGCATTATTTCGAAATACTGAGTGTTATAAAATAGACTTTCTTATTTAAGATTTTTCGCCTAGAGCATTTTGTATTAACTTAATTATGCAATAAGCGGCCATCCCAAACCCAATACCTTCAGCAATGCTAAAAGAAAAAGGAATCATAATCATTGTGACGAAAGCTGGAAACAGCTCTGACAGATC
>CAXNNO010000271.1:0-3979 GCA_964203555.1 Bacteriovoracales bacterium | reverse complement strand
ACGACCGGGATATCTTTAATTTCCAGAAAAAATGCAGCGAGCCGGTCTAGTTTCTCGATTAAGACATGGTGGTGATCTCCACCTGGGAGAATGCGTTTTACAATCCTTGTTGTGGTGTCTTTTGAACTACCATCGCCTTTACCATCATTAATGAGGGCCGGCATATGCCAGGAAATGGTAACAACACCTCCGCGCTTGTGGACTTCTCTCATCTGACCAATGAAAAGCTTATTATTCCATGGTCCAATTTCATCAAAATCAACACCTAAGACGTTAGGATGGATTCCTGCCGCTTCATGCATGTCGGATTTAAGAGGTTGTCCCGCCTCTTGATTACTAAGGCGCCAGCCTCGGCCCTCACTAAAGGCATTTTGCTGACCAATCAGTATTTTTTGGTCAGTGTTGACCGAGTCACTTACCTCATTCAGGTGGCGATAAAGCTTTTTAACTGAAGAGTTGGCCTGTTGATCAACTTGTGACCAGCAAGAATAAGTTGTTAAAAATGTAACTAAAATAAACGTCATTTTTTTTTTCATGGGGTGATTATAAAACCATATGATTTGCAAGTCTTAGAGGAGGGAAAAAATAACATGCCTGTCTAGTTTCTAGACAAGCACTTATTAAAATCCTCCAACTTAATGGTGGCATCCGCCTTTTTTTATATAAAATCAGACATTTACAAATGAGGAACGAGACTCGACACGATTATAAAGGAGCAGTAATAAAAACTTTAGTCATCCTTAATAATATTTCGTATAAGTTTTTCAATCTGGAATTATTGGTAAATATATTTGGCTATTATGGCGAGGCCATCAAACATAGGAGTGTTCGTGACGAAAATGAAATCATCTTTAATCTCCCTAATTGCTCTTTCAACACTAAGTACGTCATGTGTCGATTTGGAAAAAGCATTTGAGGTTAAAAGAGAAAAGAAAAATTCAAATTCCAACAGAGTCACTAACTCAAAGGATGCGAATCAAATTATTGAAAACGATGGCATCGAGCTGCAGGTTATTTCAGAATCTGCTCTCAGGAAAGCGGCCTTAAACAAATCCATTCTTTCCATTACCAATTCCTTAACTATGAGTGTTTTAAATTCACTTCCACAGGGAAAGGCAGCGGAAACAACCAATAGCGAAGAAAAAGAACTTAAAGACCAGGATGAGTCTCTCTTAATCGGTTTTCCCATCAGTCTCATTGGCGAGCAAAATGTTTTTGGCGGAGTTATTACCAAAGTAACAGATCGTGATAATGAATCTCTGGGTACGTTGAAGCTTACCGATCTCGCTCCAATTCATGTCAGAACGATTATTTCCAGACTGGAAAATGGAGCACCGGCCCTGACTTTAATCGGTTGCTTTTCAGATTGCTCTGAAGACTCACAACAGCAGGCCTTTATCAATTTTCCCATCTCAGGATTTAATCAGGAGACGGGGATGATTATCGTGGATATGTCGGCGATAGGAAAAGAGCTCAATCTCATTTCAATGCTTGATCCAAGTGGTGAATACACAAAACTTAAAACGGTGTCGTCAGATACCGTCTCGGTTGAGTTTGATTTAAAAACACTTATTTTTGACATAAGTACAAAAATGATTCCTGTCACCGCCGATCCATCAGATGAGACCATTGTCACGACTGATTTTACTGTCAGATGGTACCTGAAGCTTGGCTCAGGCTTTAATCCCGCTTTCAAAAGCCGCGATTCAACTGATGGTGTGGGATTTTTTAAAACAGAAAGGTCTTCAACGAACAAAATCACTCGTTTCTCAACGACCGGACATAACCCTGATCAGGGGCCTGTGAAATATTACATCAAAAATGTTCCAGAAAATTTCAAAAAGATTTTTTCCAAGGCGATGGATGCATGGAACATTGAATTTAGAAAAATTATTGGAAAAGATCTTCTATCTTATGAATTTATTGATCTTTCAAATCCCGTCAATGAGCTCCTGGTTCCCGGTGATATTCGGTACAATATTATTGAGTGGGATCTGGTCAATAAGGCGGGCTACGGAGGCCTTGGGCCATCCATTGCGAATCAATACACTGGCGAAACAATGTCGGCCAACGTTCTGATTCAGGGCCCAACGATAGTTAAATTATACACACAATGGTTTGGTGTTTCAGAAAAGGTCAATGATCTCCTGGCCGAAGGAAGAACAACCGAGGCCAATAAGCTCATTAAGAACTTTGAGAAATCCAGCTCGCAGGAACTTGAGAATAGAACGCGTAAAACCTTTCAATTGACCCTGGGTAAGCATCTTAAAATGAACATTCAGGCCCAGAGACCTGAGTTGGAAGATCCTATCAAAAAGGGATTTTTCGAATTAGTGCCTCAGGGCATGACCTATGAAAAATATATGGAAGGTTACATGCTGGAGATTCTCGCCCACGAGGTTGGGCATAATCTGGGTCTACGTCACAATTTCAAGGGTAACCTCGGGGCCTATGAGAATAATGCGGAGGCGGGATCTGTCTCAAGATCTGTGATGGAATACCTAGGAAGACCATTCAGACACTTGAATACTATCGGTGCTTACGATCGCATGGCGATTGCCTACGGCTATCAAGGATCCGCCCCAAATCATATGAATTGGTTTTGCACCGATGAAGATCAGGCCACAGATGCTAAGTCGATGGCGACAAAATCACCTGAATGTACGAAATCAGACGCAACCAGTGATCCATTTTCATTCTGGGAAGGAAGATTAAATCGAATTTTTGAATTAGTTCTTGAATCTAAATCAACAGCGGCCCCTGTGTGGATTTTTTCTGAAGTTAAATCCCAGCTCGATGAGGCCGTAAGTGGTTTATCAGCATACGCACTCAGCGCGGAGCAAACCGCGGCAAGTTGGACCAATTTCTTCGGCAAAGGTGATCGACCGGATAATAAATCACAAATGAGGAACTACGTTCTTGAAAGATTAAAAAAGAAAATTTGTGGCCCAGAATTAGCAGAGATTATTAACTCAAAAGAATCTCCGGAGGCGCAAAAGATCGCCCAAAACAATCTCGATGAGATAAGAAAGGCCGTTGGGGTTAAGACCTCTTCGCTGGGACTTTATACCACCCAGGATTTAGACTGCAGTGAAGAGTAATATTTTAAAATAATCGTCAATAGAATGAATTCCCGTCTTCGGATGGGAATTCATTTTTAATTTTGTGTTGAGTCCTAAGATGGTTGTTGCTCAAATGAGGGCCATCATGCAACTCCAAGACCCTTCTTCAAAATCTCTTTAACCTTTCTCTCCACGCTCTCTGGCGCAATCTTCTGAATAAACTCCCCATATTGAGCGAGCATTCTCACGACCTCAAGGCTATCATTTAAAGTAAAGGTGATCCTATAAAGACCACCCTTTAGAATTTCTATTCTTTGCGAGACATGAATTTTTTGTTCTTTGAATTTCATCGCCATGGGTTTTGTGCAGGTGATATCATATTCGATGACTTTCTCGGCCCCCTTTCCATAGCCCCCGAAAACGTGAGTGAGATTAATCTCTTTGGCCCTTTTATTATTAACGGGAGTCTCAGTCATTTTTGCGGCTTGAATTCTTGATATTCTAAGCATCTTTATTTCGTTGTCCTGGCAGTCATAAACATAGAGATAGGGTGCACCCGCAAAATGGAGTTTTAAAGGCGCGAAGCTTCGCTTACGGTTGGAATGCCTCGCCTCTTCCGGAGAATTGTACTGACAATCAAAGACCTACCCCTTTCTCAAACTCAGAAGCACGACTTGAAGGACGTCTGAACTGATGTCGGCCCCTTCACCAAGAACCGTGGGAGCGGCATTGGATATACTCTTCAGATGTTCAAATTCCTTACTTAAGACCTTGGGAAGTTTACTCACCAGTGTGGTCTCAACTTCATCACACAAGGACTTAATGGCTTTCGGAGAAAGCTGCTTAAGGCTCTGAAGGGCCAGAACAATCGTTTGAAGCTGGTTCTCATCAAAAATGAGTTCAAAATCCAGTTTGAA
>CAXNNO010000270.1:0-3983 GCA_964203555.1 Bacteriovoracales bacterium | reverse complement strand
TGGAGTATGGACGTCTGTTCCAAATTGCCAGGGCCCCGATTGCACAGAGGTTGACAAATTCAATTTGTGTAAATGTATTTAAAAAACGAAGTTCCAACTCTTTGATTGCGGGGAGATGTTAAGTATCCCTTGTTCCAAGATGGTTAGTAAGAGAATCTTTGAGGGATTTTTTTCGATTACAAATTCTTTTAGTTAATTTTTTATCGCTTTTGGACTTCCTTTGAATTGCACATCTGGGGCCCCTCGCTCTCTTTTCAGGTAGGAGAATTTCCTCCGTCTTGCCAGGTGGAAATTCTCATCGATTACATTTAATTAAACTCAAATTCTTTTTTCTCCCGCGGTGCCAGAAACGTTGCCCCAATCGACACCCCCGTGGTCCACGACCCACCTCGCTCATATTTCTTATCCAGATCGGTGTCCCATCTGACAACAAAGAGATTTGCCTGCAAGTAGACATTCTTATAGATCCCGCCAATTCCTATTTTTCCTCCGACAGTCGATTCTTCCTGTCCGTTAACAAGAAGAGAATACTCTCCGAAAAGAGAAGCAAAGAAGAGGGGATAATCTCTCTTTTTTCCATAGATATTCACGTCCAGCGCGGATGTGACAGTGATTCTATTACGATCACTGTACCCCAAGGTTGGAGTTAACAGCGCCTCGCCTCTGAGCTTTATATCAACGTGCGGTTTTTCAAGAATCGAGAACTCTCCACCCAGACCAATAATTCCCTCAAGGAAAAGTTCGCCACCATCTCTGGCAACGGCCACTCGCTGACTGCTTTTAGGATTCAACGTATGAAAGGCCTCCTGAACCCAGGAATGAAGCCCCGCCTTTTCTATCCTCTGATTACCTGAAACGCCCATGACAACCCAACTATTTCCCTTGGGATCCATGAATTTGCGGGATGTGATTTGAATCGTTGCCTCTTCCTCTACGTGCTGACGTTTTTGATCATTAATGCGCTCGAGTTCTTCTGAAAAGAGCCAATTTTCAAGTTGCACGGTCAGACTGCCATTTTCACCATTTAAAACATAATTCAGCATGAGGCCTGAGGTTCTTCCAAAATCATCCGTATCAGGATAACCCACTCTTTCCAGCACCCCTGTAATATCCCAGTCATTGATGACCATGAATTCAACTTTCTGATCGATGATCTTTCCTAAATAGTAAATTCGTTTAACCTTACTTTCCGTTTCCTCTTGCCCTCTCAAAAAATTAAAATCATTGGAAAAGATCAATTCATGGGCGAGTTTTCCACTGATCTTAGTGTCAGGGCCAGGACTAAGAACGAAAAAAGCATCAGTGAGAAATCTTTTTTTCTGCGAAAGTATTTCAGCAGGGGATTTTGTCTTACAGTTTCCGATGGAGCAGATGAATCGCAAAGCTTCGCTTTCTCTGAATTGCTCCCTGGTTTGAAACGTCACTCGATTGACCCAGCGTTTGTAGATACTCGTATTGGATTCAGAGGCGAGGTGGGGGAAACCAATTTTTTTCAGTTCCTCGACAAAGCGATCCGTGGCATCGCTTTGATTTAAACCTTTTAGTGTCTTCAAATCCAACGTGGCCTTGATCTTTTTATCAACAAGTTTTTTAAATTCATCTTTGGTTAATCTGAAAAATGATCTGTCAGTCACTTTCGTAGCGATCGCTTGCGCGAGTCTTATGAAGGCCATCCTTTTCAGAGCGGGAGAAAAAGAATCATGAATAATCTTGTCTCGATTTATTTGGAATTTTTCATAATCCTGATCGGCTGCCTTAAAGAGGGCGGCCTGAAGATTCTCAGTAACCAGCATATGGTCAGTATATTCCCGTACTTCACTGGCGGTTACGATTTGCCCTTCCGTTCTTATAGCTGCCCAGTTGATATTTTCATTGGACGCATGGCCTTGATTGAAAAAACAAAGGGTTAGTAGAAGAGAGGCGAGCTTCATTTGGTTGATCATAATTATCCCAGGTTAGATAACTTGGTTTATAGCACAGGTTGGTTCTTTGAAAACTCAAGTCACCCAAGGTATGTAATTTTTGGAGAGGGGTGTTGAAAGTCTTACCATTGGCCGAGAATTCGGATTTATGCTAGGAAACTTTAAGCTCTACGTTGGGATCAAGCTTTTCGAGAAGCTCATAAAGCCGATCAATCGTGAAATGTTCAATTCGATATTTTACAATCCAGTTGACCCTAGAACGGTCTACATCAAGCCTTCTGGATAATTCAGCTTGAGTGATTTCTTCTTTATCGAGATAGGATACAAATTTCTTGCAAAGCTGGTATTTCACCTTATCTACATTGCTTGCATCTTCAGGCAGAATATCTACGAAATCTTCATCTGATACTGCATTCAGAATTTGTTCAATTTGACTATTGTTAGGATATCTCATTTGATCCTCCTGTCCCTAAAGGCAGTTATAATACCAAGGTATAAGACACTTTCTTCTAGTAACCAGATGAGTTTATATGCTTGCCCTCCATGTCTAATAGTCGAAGCAAAATATTTAAACCCTTCATTCTCTCCTGCTGGAACATGCTTTTCTTTATCTAAATGCCTTACGATACATTTTATCAAATCATCATTTACATGATCTGAATGCTTATCCACATGGGGATCAATGATCAGCTTCGTTATAAGCAATCCGTTAACAAAAAGAGGGTCTATCTCATATTCTCGTCTCATCATAGTTATTATAGCAAATGTTGCATCTTTTTGCAACACTAGAGGTCAACCACCCTATCCTGCTAATAAGTCACAATTTTTTAACCTTGGCATGGGTTATCATCACTGAAGGTTTTGTTCCGGGTAGGGGAGAGTTGTGAGTGAGTTTTAAAATATGAAAAATGTTCATGGTCTTTTTTTGGAATATTTTAGACCTTGTTTAATTCCGGCAAAGCTCCTCAAGAGATTGGTTGAATTCTCTGGGAGTAAAAATACTTTTCCCTTTCTCCAGGGATTCTATGTATCTTTGAGAGAAGCTTTTTTTTGACACTCGATCATACTTATTAAATCTTCGTCTTATTTTTGGATCATTTCTTAAAGGACAATATTCCTCCTCGAGAACAGGAGCTATCTTATTCCAATTTTTAGTTAGAAAAAAAGAATTGTTATAGGATTCATCCCAAGCTGGGTTAACGTAATCTTCGATCGCCGGTGATTGCTCTAACCCCCAGCTCTGATCTGGATTTCGTCTTAAGTAAGTATTTTTTTCATCATGACAAAATTTCTTGAAAAAGATCAAACCCTGATAATTGGCCTCAAGGTCAGCGTAGCTATAGACGCCGCTGGCCCAGTGACCATGAAGAGTTGATTCATCTAAAAGTCCGTAATGAATGGCAGATTTAGCTGAATCAGTGTCTGATTTCTTGTTCATTTTTTGGCGGATGAAGATATTAAAATAGTGTCTTCCGGTTGAGGAGAAATGAGTCAGTTTATCCATTCCAAAATAGATACCATTGACCTGAATATTGGGAGAAAGTCCAAAGGCCGGGATATAAAAGATCATCGGGTTTCGATAAATGCTTTGCTCCACATGTTTCTGACTTGATGGATACATTTGATTTGAATCTAAATGTTTTAAAAGCCAGTTTTCCATGGGATTGTGATGCACCAAAATGGCCCTGAATCTCGAAGCGATCTCATTAGTGACTTCATGACAATTTTGAACCGTTTTTTTGTTGTTGGACCGGTCAAGAGCAACTTTTATCTGAGTTTCGATAAACTGATTTATTTCCTGGGAAGAGTCGTCCAGATCAATCTTCCATGAAAGATAATTATCCGTCTCCAGCGAGAATGCGTTAAAACTTAAGCTTAGTAAAATGAGAAGTAGAACCATGGTGAAAGGCTATAGGCGCCGAGTGACAAGGTCAAGTATTCTCGAGGTCGAAAATTTTGTTATTTCATGGACTTTAGTACTGATACCAGTAAATCAAAAACCCAAGAATGGTCGCACCGGTGAAAAAGAGATAGACGTCCAGGTGTTTGCGGAATTTTCTG
>CAXNNO010000269.1:0-4012 GCA_964203555.1 Bacteriovoracales bacterium | reverse complement strand
CACGCCAGAAAGATAGCTGAGTCGGCAGGAGTCAAAACAGCTTTGACATTCTCCGATGTCAATATGGTCAGATTTTTTAAAGAGGGTCTGGCCGAAATGATTGGAGAAGGAGTCGATCTTCTTTTCTGTAATGAGTCTGAGGCCTGTGCTTATACCGATAGCTCCGATGTGATTATTGCCCGCGAAAAACTCAAACAAATTGCCAAAACTTTTGTGATTACTCTGGGAGAGAACGGGGCGATTATTTTTGATGGTGAAACATTCATCGACATCGAGCCCTATGCAGTTAAGGCGGTTGACTCTAACGGTGCGGGTGATATGTATGCCGGCGCGTTCTTGTATGCAATCACGCACCATCACACCTATGCTTCGGCCGGTAAGCTCGCTTCCATGGCCGCAAGTCAGGTTGTATCCCAGTTTGGGCCACGTCTTAAAACACAAGTGGCATTAGAAATAAAAAATAAAGCTTTAGGGCAGGAGTGACTATGTCTCAGTATCTTTTGATCAAGAAAGTTTATGAAACTATGCCGGTTGACCATACTGTTATTGTAAAAGGATGGGTGAAATCCCTCCGTCAGTCGAAGAAGTTTTCCTTCCTGGTTCTCAACGATGGGACAACTCAGAAAGATCTTCAGATTATTGTCGACGCAAATCTTTCCAATTATGAGGATGTCATCAAACTCACCATGGGGTCCTCAGTTGAAATTGAAGGCCTGATTGTTGCTTCAAAGGGGAAACAGCCGGTTGAGATGCAGGGAAAACGTGTTCATATTTTTTGTTTGAATAATGAGGATTATCCTCTCCAGAAAAAAGAGACTTCATTAGAGTATTTAAGAGAGATTGCACATTTACGCTCCAGAACAAATACTTTTTCGGCCGTTTTTCGACTTCGTCATATCATGGCCCAGGCAACTCATGAGTTTTTTACCAACGAAAGCTTCACTTACCTGCACACTCCCATCATTACAGCTTCAGATGCTGAGGGCGCAGGAGAGATGTTTCGTATTTCGACTCTTCATCTGGATAAACTTCCAAAAAATGATAAAGGGCAGATCGATTTTAAACAGGACTATTTCGGCCGCGAAACTTTTCTGTCAGTATCAGGCCAGCTGGAGGCAGAGACTTTCGCTGTTGGCGGTTTAGGAAGAGTGTACACCTTTGGGCCGACTTTTCGCTCGGAGAACTCCAATACCGCCAGACACTTATCTGAATTCTGGATGGTAGAGCCGGAAGCTGCATTTAACACTCTTGAGGATAATGCCGCTCTGGCCACGCAATATGTAAAACATCTCATCAAGCAGTCCATCGAAAAGTGCGGCGATGAACTTGAATTTCTCGCCTCAAGATATGCTCCGGAAAATTTAAAAACTCTTGAGCACGTCATGACCTCACCTTTTGAAATGGTGACCTATACAAATGCTATCGAAATTCTTCAGGACGTTTCTAAAACTCATCATTTTGATTTTCCCGTCAAATGGGGAATTGATCTTCAGACTGAACATGAGCGCTTCCTGGCCGAACAATACTTTAAGCGGCCAACCATTGTGACGGATTACCCTAGAGACATCAAAGCTTTTTATATGAAGCAAAATGATGATGGAAAAACTGTTCGCGCGATGGACGTGCTGGTGCCTGGAGTTGGTGAGCTCATCGGGGGATCTCAGAGAGAAGACCATTACGGGAAGCTTGTTGCCCGTATGGAAGAGATGAAAATGGATGTGAGTAATTATTGGTGGTATTTAGATCTTCGAAAATATGGATCAGTTCCGCATGCAGGATTTGGATTAGGGTTTGAAAGGGCCCTCATGTACATCTCAGGCATGACTAATATTCGGGATGTGATTCCGTTTCCAAGAACGCCAAAGAATGCTGAGTTCTAAGGCGTCTTGATCGATCCGAAAAATCACTCGGCGTAGGCCTTCTTCAGCTCGTTGTAGATTCTTTTGTTCATGTTCCCTGCACGGGAGCACATCAGGTCGGTAATATCGAGCTGGTAATTGACGTAAGCCTTTGCAGCGATATCGTAGAACTCATGATAACAATCGGGAAGTCCCAGCACATGGCCAAATTCATGCCTGATCGTCCACTGTGATTCATATTCCTCGATCGGCTGATTTGAATCCATGACAATTTCGTTTCCACCAAGCTTATTGACATGGGGAACAACTCCGGGCTCGAACTTAAGATAAGGTCCAGATGGGTAGGTTCCAAAATTTAATTCAAGACGCCAGCCTTTCCAGCGAAATTCGTCTTCAATATTATCTCTGAGGTAAGGTCCAAATTTAGAGATTTCAGGAATATTAAAGGGAACTGTCGCCTTTTTTCCTGACCAGAGAATATCTTCTCTATATGCCTCTTTGGGAATCTTGAAAAAGTTTTCCCAAATCTTGATTGAGGCCCCAATGTACTTATTATAAAGGGGAGCGAGGCCGTTTTGAGCGAAGGCGTCGCGAACATGGGTCTTACACCTTGGCAGATCCTCCAACGAGTTAAGGCATACAAGGATAAGAGCTTCTTTAATGGGAGATCTTTTTCCCTCAGGAATGAGATTAACATCTCTGAGTTCATTTTCTCCAATGTTGTTTGTTTTCAGATAATAGTGGCCTCTCACATCTTTGGAGGCCGCTCTCACGTAGTAAGATCGATAGGCGTCTACTGATTTGTAGCGGGCCGCAGACTGGTAGTTTTTATCTATTTTTCTGGCGTGAATTATAAATGTCTCATCATCCATCGGAATTTCGGAAGGCAACTCTCCAGTTGAAGTGATCACATCCTTCATGGCACCGGGAATTTCAGACAAGATTAACTGGGTGTCTTTTTTAATAATGGAAGGGGAGTACATATTAGGTTTATCAATGGGAATCCCCCGGCGAGTAGAGGCGGAGGTCAGACGGATGGCCTCCTCAGGTGTTCTTAATGAATTAACCAGTGCGATCCACTTTGATAGACGTTCTCCGAGCTTGAGGGCGCGTGTAATAGCGGGATCATCGGCAAGAAGCCGGTGGTTTGTTTTATCCATTTTTTTTAAAATATTACGATATTCATCAGAACTCATTTCAAGATCAAGATGCAAGGGGGCCCCGAGGAGGCCTTCGCAGATCAACATTAATAAAATGAAAGTTAGTTTTTTCACAAATTTCCTTAATAGGAGGGGGGCCTTGAGCGAGGCGCGAAGTTTAAGATGAGTCAGTGCTCTTTGGAAATGTAATTTTCAACTATTAATTGTGCTTGAGGCCCAGAGAAGAAGTTCCATCCGACTTTTTCTGAAGTACGAGATTGACCGGCAAAGCGTTTGTAAGGGTTTTTATGTGTGAAATAATACCCACCATGAGACCCCTCGTCTGTATCTGTTGGAGCATGTCCAGAACGTCTTCCAGGGATTCCTGATCCAGCGTTCCAAATCCTTCATCAATAAAAAGTGAGTCAATTTCTGCCTGGCCACGAGTTAATTCGGCAAGCCCGAGGGCCATGGCAAGTGACACCATGAAAGTTTCCCCGCCCGATAATGTTGAAACTTTTCTGCGTCCGCCTCCCCTGAATTTATCAAGGATGTAGAACTCAGGCGTCATTTTCATAGATTTTGTCTGATGAACAATTTCATACCGGCCCTGGCAAAGCTTTTGAAGTTCTTCGTTGGTTTGCTGGATGAGGTTTTCTTCAACTAAAGACAGGACAAAAGTTCGAAGCTCATCTCTACCCAGGACCTCAAAGAGTCGCTGTTTTCTATTCCACGCCTGAATCATCTCCTGGTGTTGGTGTGCCAGAAGTTGAATTTTGTCCTGAAGTTTATCCCACTCCAGAAGTCTTGTGGACACACTTGCAAAGCTCATCCTGCATTCATTGGTCTTGTGCTTATAGTCCTCTTTAAGTGAAATGATTAAATCCCTCAAAGGAATAAAAATTTCTCTTGGAGAGCCAAATTCAAGATCCGTTTCTCTTAATTTCATCATCTCAGGTACGTCATTTTCTTTGGCAAGTTCCCGGATAAAATGTCTCTCCTTTCCAAAGTGAA
>CAXNNO010000268.1:0-4041 GCA_964203555.1 Bacteriovoracales bacterium | reverse complement strand
TCCCTATTCCTGCAAGCTCAATACCTGCTGGGATTCCGGGGGGGGATTTTATCTCTTTTGCTGGAAGTGTATTAAATACCGCAGCTGATACAATTCCCAGTATATATTTTGAAATGCCAAGCATCGAAAATCTACCCATTGTAAGTGGGCACAAGGTTCTCGTTAAGGACAGCACGGGTAAAGTTATCGCCGAAAAAGATTTAATCACTCTGAATCCACTCACTGATCTCGCCTACTTTAATCTTGATCAGGATGCTGTCTCTAATTATACTCAGGTCGGGACTCGTGTGGCACTGAAGCATATCACTGCATTGGCATCGGCCTATGTGATTTATAAAAACACCCTCAAAACGAACGAAACGCTGGCGCTTATTTATGCCTCGGCAACCTATGCCGCAGCAAATAAGATTATCGAAATGTCTGAAGAAGCTGACTTGAGATCCTGGACCTCTCTTCCCCATATGTATTCCGTCGCTGAATTTAATTTAAAGCCTGGAAAATACACTCTCGAGTATCACAACAAGGGCGTTATGAAATCATTGGGTGAGGTCAGTGTTGTGAATCAAAAGACGGCATTTATTAAGCAACGTATTTTTGAATAATTTTCTGTAAAAAGAGACAAAGATATATCGGTTTACTTGCTATCAAATATTCCTTAAATTAGGGAAATATGAAACTCATTTTCATTTCCCTGATTTTATTTTTTATCTCAATAGACGCCAGGTCACAGCAATCAAACTATGAAAAATTACGCATTATCAAAAATCTGGATAGGATAGCCTTCGGTTCTTGCAACAAACAATTCAGCACTCAGGATCTTTGGAAGGACCTCATCCAACAACGCCCGGATTTATTTATTTGGGGTGGAGATAATGTCTATGCCAATACGACCACAGCTGCCAATATCCTTAAGTCCTATCAACTTCAAAATGACGTTGATGACTACCGTTTTTTTAAATCAATCACGCCCATTATTGGCACATGGGATGACCATGATTACGGAAACAACGACGAGGATGGACATTTTTCTTTAAAAAAGATCAGCCAGGAATATGCACTCAATTTCCTAGAAGAACCCCTTTTCTCACCCCGAAGATTTCGAGAGGGTATTTATACAAGTTATAGTTTTGGAGTCGCACGAAAAAAAATCAAAATTATTGTTTTAGATAATCGTTATTTCATGAACCTCGAAAAGACGGCGCCTCTTCTTGGTCATCAACAATGGGAATGGCTCAAGAAAGAAGTCGCGAATTCAGACGCTTCACTGCACTTGGTTGTTTCGGGACTCTCTGTTATCTCGCCTTCAAATCCATCCTCCGAGGAGTGGGAGGATTTTCCTGATGAGAAGAAAAAGTTAAGAAAAATAATGGAATCCAGAAAAGTTCCTTATCTCTACCTAACCGGAGATAAGCATTTCTCGTCAATTTTTGAAAAAGAAGGAGAGACCGAATTCATGTCCAGTGGCATGACTCATAATACGAGACTTCCCTTACGTCCATGGGTTCGCGTGAAGTATCCAGAACCTATTTTTATTCATAACTATGGTCTGATTGATTTTTCATGGGATAAGAATTCTCCGCTACTGAATCTATCTATTCGATCGGCCGAAGGTGTTAATCTCGTTCAGAAAAAGATTAAATGGCACAATCAAGCTTGGTACGAATATTAGCTCTTTACTTGAATAAGAAGAGGCCATTTTCAAATATTTGAAAAATCAGGATGTGAGACGGCCTTAAAATTGAGTGTTAGAACAGTCCTCACCCCCAAAAATGAAAACTTTACTCTTGCAAACAAGGTCTTATTTTGATTTTGGTCTTTGTTGGTTATTTATGGCCTTTTTTGGCAAAAGTCTAACCACTTAAGACTAAGATGGTTGCATCCCAAGTCATTACAATTGACTAATCAATCAATTATGGTAATTTAGCTAAGGAGTTACAAATGAGGCCAGCCGACTTAGTTTTACGTTCAATTCGTCCGACCACCATTAACTCCTACCTTATTGAAAAAGTCGAAATCGGATTTGAAGCCGACGGTCACTGGGAATACTTCATCGTAGATAAACCATTCTTCGAGAAGAAAAAAAAGTATCGTATGGTTTTTTGCGTTGATCGCAATAGGCCAAGTATCACCGGAATTATAACATTTTTTCAAATTAAGCGAGGTGACAAGTGAGTTATCCAAATCAAGAAAGAATTTTTAAAGTCTTGGATAAAATCAAAGCAGGTAAAGTCAAGGCCACTGAACTAATTGATGATTCCGCCTCCCCTATCGACAAGATGAAATTTAACATCTGTCAGGCAATTCTATTATTTAAACGTAAGCATGATTATACTAATCTAGAACTGGCCGAAATTCTGGGTGTCGGTCCGGCCGTGGTCAGTAGAATTCTTCATTGTCAAATAGCCAAGTTCAAAGTGGATTCACTGCTTAGCTACTACTTTTCCTTGGTCGTAAGCTCAAAGGACAAAAAACTCATCAAAAAGTTTAATGAAGAATTATCTACTTTCTTGAAAGATTTGGCGGCTTAGATTAAAGACCTCCCAGAGCATAAAATTTCAGGGAGGATTGATTTGAAATTCTTTAGTCATGAAAAACCACTTCACAAATTCCCGAACGAGTGTTGTGAATTTGTAGACACGCTAGTTATTGCCAAGTCCAGATTAATATTATTAATCCATCTTCAGGAATACCTTTTTTAAAAACCAACAAAAAAGCCGTTATTTTCGGCCGAAAGAAGACTGAGGAATTTGTACTGATCACTTGTTTTATCAATGAGAAAATCCTGACCGACACCGATTGCATTGATCTGAATTTTGCTATTATTATTTTCCCTTACTAATCTCAGGATCTCGTAAATGTCATCTTTTTGATTTGAATTATGAAACGTGGGAACTCCATCAGTCAGAAGAACAATGTCAGAAATATTCTCATAATTTTTTATCACATGAAGCAGAGTATCCCTTGTCGGTGTACCGCCCGATGGTTTTAAGGAATAAATAAAATCGAAAGCATCCATTCTATTTATTCCCTGAAATTCCTTCACCTCTCCCCACATTCCTCTAAAGGGAGCACGTTCACCAAGTGGAAAGTGAACGACGTCAACCTTATAAGTTGCAGGTATCGAAGTCAGAAACATTTTGATTCCGGCCTTGACCTGAGTCATCCTGTCTTCCTCGGTCATTGAATAGGAGGTATCAATCATAAAAACAATATTTTTGCCTTTAAATTTAAACCCGATATCAACATCCATTCCATCTTTTAACGGTGCCACTTGAGGGGAAATAATACTGGAATATTTTTCTTTCTCTATTTGAAGCTCTCTAACCAATTGATCATTTTTTTTTAAAGAGGACGCTAGATCTTTCCTCAGAATTTCCTGATCAATATTATATACTGGTAAGTCTTTTTGAGCATTTTTTGGAATGGCGACATAGAGAATAATCACCGCACCGAGGGCGCCGCTCAGGAGATCCAGGAAGGAGATTGAAAAGAGTTCAATTTGACGTCTTTTTCTCATTGGACTTCAATTTTATTGATCAAATTATCAATAACAAATTCCTTGAGGTCAGAGTGAAATCGGTCGCTTTCTTCCTGAAGTTGGTGAACAAACCACATAATAATGATCGAAAGCACCAATGCCACCAAAGTCGTATCAAACGCGACTCCCAGTAAGGAAGTGATTCTTTCCATATCCCCCGAATTGGATATGATAAGTGCCTGTGAAATACCGATGACTGTTCCAAGGAAGCCAATTGATGGGATAACCCACGCAAGATAGCGAATAATTGATTGATCTCCTTCTGTCTTTTCCTGAGATATTTCAACTTGAATGGTCACAATATCGATTAATTCAGAAAGCGATTTGGATGTATGAAATTTTGTGCAAGCTTTTTTCAGAAGATCGCTAAGGATGAACTTATTTTTTCTTTCAAACTCAATCAACTTGAACTTTAAGGCATAAATATCAGATGGCATGAAAACAATCTTCTCGCCCGTTGGTATGATATTAAGCTTAAAAGCCGTTCGCTCCCGGGCAATGAT
>CAXNNO010000267.1:0-4045 GCA_964203555.1 Bacteriovoracales bacterium | reverse complement strand
AGATGATGAGCTTTAATGGTA
The DNA here is from genome assembly GCA_964203555.1 of Bacteriovoracales bacterium. GTDB lineage: Bacteria > Bdellovibrionota > Bacteriovoracia > Bacteriovoracales > Bacteriovoracaceae > Peredibacter. The sequence continues at coordinate 4,024 of CAXNNO010000267.1, read as the reverse complement.
TTTCATGCATCACGGCTTCGTTGAATCCAAGAATGCCTGCCGCAAAAAAAGAAAAATCTCCTGTCACACCAATCGCATCACTTTTTCCAGCAAGCATCGCTCCGATCGCCATTCCTGGTGCACCCCCCATATAGGTACAAGTATCAACACAATGAAAGGGAGCGAAGGCAAAAAGTGTTGATGTTCCTGCGTCTCCGGAGACAAATGATGGTCTATATTTTTTAAAAACCTGAATAAACTTATCATACCTGGATAATTCAGCACAAAGCCTTGGGGGCAAAATCTCTCTAATGTCTGTTAGAACGGGGGTCATTACTTTTTTATTTTTATTTTTATTTTTTAATTTATTTTCTAATCTTGCCCTCTGATATTTTGTGAGTACTGGGCAAGCAACTCTGTGCTCAAGAGGAATGTCTTTAATCTTTCCAAGCGCCACTTTAAAGAGCTTTTTATGATGGAGATCATTTAATGCCTTGCAATCTATAATTAATGCCACTGGAAGCTTTAATTTATCAGATATCTTGATCCCTTCTGCAATCTCTCTGGCGGGATTTTTTCCTAAGACGATATAAGGAATTTCAGATGACCTTACGATGGATTCTGTGGGCAAAATATTATCAGAGCTTATGCCTTCAGTGTCATCGAAAATAAAAATCAGATTGGCAGAATTAATGTCTGTGCTGAGTGAGGATGTCACTGCATTCATTGCTTTGGCAAATCCCTGAGATTTAATAAGAAGTGCGGATCTTTTGCCATTCGCAGACACCCCATAAGAAATACTGAATGCGGCCTCTTCGTTTAAATTCACAAATACTTTGAGTTTTTTTTCTCCTTTGAGTTTCTCTAAGACTTCAGTCCCTCCATAGCCGGGCACATTAAATACGGTGGTAAACTGATTAAGTAATAAAGAGTTTTTTATGACTTCTGTTAAACTTATTTTAGTCTGGACTTTCATCACTTGAGGAGCACTTTGAGGTATTCCTTCAGCCACACTAAACGTTCGTCATAAGCGCGAAGCTCAAGCGTTTCGGACTCAGTGTGCATGCCATCACCCCAGGGCCCCAACCCTACGAGAAGAGACATTCCTGTCGGGGCCAGATGGTTGGCATCACTTCCATAGCCCGCATGCTCACCTTCAACTTTTATTCCCATTTTTTTCCCAACGGTTTGTGCCTCTTTAAACAGATCACGAGTCGAAGTCATCGTCATGGCCGGAAGATCAGCGAGCGTATTGACTTCGGTGGTGCTGCCTTGTCCAGAGTCGTTCCTCACAAATGATGTCCGTGATAGTTCTTTGATACGCTTTCTTAACGCCTTCAGATCCCGGGGATTTCTGTATCGGGAATCCACCTTCACACTTGCAGTATCGCAGACAATATTGGTCTTGGTCCCGCCCTGAATCACATCAGGACTTATCGAAAAACCCTGATCAAGACGCATTAACTTCACGACTTCTACAATTTTATGCGAAAGATCGACACATGCATTGACTCCCTTTTCGGGGGCCTGTCCGGCATGGGAAGCTTTTCCATGCACCACCATCTCAAACCAGTATACGCCTGATTGGGAAGTCACCCACGCGCCCCCTGGTCGTCCAGGCTCAAACACAAGCCCGCGCCTCACTCCCGCTGCCTCTCGATGAATGGCCTCTTTTGAAAACGGAGAGCCCATTTCCTCGTCGTCGTTGAAAATAATTCTGACCTTCTTAAGTAGATTTGTATCCTTGAGCTCCTCGAGTGCCTGAAGCATCAGAATAACACCTCCCTTCATGTCTATGACCCCTGGCCCCTCGAGCCGATCAGGAAAAACACGTAGCGACTGAAAAGCGGAGGTTGCAGGAAAAACCGTATCCAGATGACCAATAAGAAGAAGCTCTACTTTCTCTCCCGGGAAGTCCATAACCCAGAGTTCGTGCCCACCCTCGAGGGGGACTCGTTTCTCCTGAAACCCTAACTTAAGGAAGTGAGGCTGCAAAATCTCGCGCACCTTCCTTGAACCAGCAGTATTCTCACTGGCACTATTAATTTCAACAATCTCTTTGAGCAAATTGAGATGACTAGGAGTAAGACCTCCTCGCGCCGGGAATCCAAAGAAAAGACTAAAAACTCCGCCAACCAGATAAAACTTCCAAAACATACATTCCTTAAATTTCATAGTTAATCGTTAATCCTTCCGTAACCATCACACTAAAATCCACTTATCGCTCTTAAATTAGAATTTTTTTGATTTCACCTAAATTTCTCATTTCCGGCCCTGCATCTACTGTGCTGTTAAAAGAACTCTATTCGATTGTTCGGTAATCGGGAATATTTCCTCTATTTTCGACTTAACGTGAATGATGTCATAATCAAAAACGAGCATCGGAACAAATTGCTTTCGTGCTCCTTCAACTTCTTCGAATTTGATAAAGCCCAAAACCTCTAGGGAATGGCAGTCTTTTAAAACATGGGGATATTCACGGTTTAAGAGCTTGGCCAACTGGTTAATCGATTCTGGCCTGAGCCTAGCAATTGCCATTAAAATTTCTAGTTTATTTGCAGTAACTAACCTTTTAAATGTTTCAAAGGAATCAAAAGAAATTGAATTATTCTCTTCTTCCAAAATTTCTCCTGAGGAGACTGACTTTCTAAGATCGGCCATAAATTTTTTGCGGCTTGATATTACTACATTTAAAATTTTAAGTTTCATCTAGTATCTTTTTGAAGTTTGCCTGTTTCTTTGCATTTCTTTTTTTGAAAAAAATTAATTGAGATGGATCTGACAATCAAAAATTTAATTCCAGTTTGTTAATCTAGCCTTCAGGGTGGTTGAGGAATTCCTCTTAAGAAGCCTTGGATTTTTTTTCAATTTTATCAAGCCGTTTATCTACTCTCTCATAGAGGCCGTTAATCATATCTTGAATAACATCCATGGGATCTTTTTCTACCCCGCAATGCTTTGAAAGTATCGAATTGATGAGTGTTTGGTATCCTATTCCATGGGTCCTTGCCTCAAGCTTAAGAGCATCATAGACATTTGCATCGATCATCGTGGTGATCCTGATCTTAGCTTTCTTCATGTCCAGGTCATCAAGAGTTAACACATCTTTTTTACCGTAGTTCATCTTAGATTTTTTACTCATTGTATTCCTCCCATGCCTTAAGAGTAGACGTAAAATTTGACTGAACTGATGGTCATTATTATAGGAATATGCATATTATGCATATAAACTTCAAAAATGTCAATTCCTCCCGGAGAAAGTCATAAGTTCGGGGTTCAAGGTAACTCACTCATAAGATCTGAGTACTTAGTACTTTAAGCTTCCACTGCAAGAATTTTTCTGGTGAAATCTTAACCTCGACGTTTTTTGAGGGACCGTTTTTTTACGATCCCCCAATTAGGTGGGTCAGTTAGCTAGTGATACATTGATGTAAGAAGATGGGCATAACTCCTCAAGAATGGACTCATCGTACTAAGCCTTTGCTGCATTTCCAACACGATCTGCTCCTCGGGAAGAGTGGTCTCGCCCATAAAAATGCCGAGATTTCGTTGCGATTCGTTCAAGTTGAAATACTTCTCGGAGTACCATTGAAGGCCAAACCCACGCGTAACTCCCCACTCGGTAGCATGATCCTGTCTATGGGCCGAATAGCGGTTTCCAACAAATTTAATTTTCAGGTTCTCCAATGGTCCAGGAGCTATTGGGAGTTTCACGAATTTATTCAACCAGTCAACTCGCTCAGGTGGGGCCACAACCAGGGATGGGTTCGGGGTTGGCCACAAACGAGCATCAAAATTTGAAAACCAGCCCACGAGATGTGGGAACTGACGAACTTCATTTCCATTAGGTCGCACTCGGCTCAGAAAGTAATTATTTTCAATCAGGTTGTCGTGGCTCCAAATCTCAAAATTTGACTTTATCGATTTCCAGTTTGGATCCTGCCCTATGACAGCTTTTTCATATAATTCTGTGATGCGATTTCTGTAGCTGATAAAATGATGCGTGGGTTTGCCTTTATCGAACTCTTGAGAAGAACCCATATCT
>CAXNNO010000266.1:0-4046 GCA_964203555.1 Bacteriovoracales bacterium | reverse complement strand
ATTCAAGCAGTCTATTCCAACATACATGCTCAGGCATAAAATGAAGGCCGGTATCACCGGTTGGGCACAGATCAATGGATGGCGGGGTGATACGAGTATTGAGAAACGGATAGAGTGTGACCTGTACTACATTAAAAACTGGTCTATCTGGATGGATCTTTGGATTATTTTCATGACCTTCTGGAAAGGTTTCATAAACAAGAATGCTTATTAGGTAATGCTCATGGTGGACTTTAGTATTTCGTTGGTGATTTACAAACCAAATTTTGAAGATTTGAGTAAGCTCTTCTATTCAGTTGCCCTTCAAAAAGATGTCAGCTTTCAATTTTTGATCTGGGACAATTCCCCAGAGACCAACAAGATTGATTGTCCGAATTTCCCTGTTGCCTATAAAAAGAGCGTCGCCAATCTTGGTTATGGACGAGGCCATAATGAGAATTTTAAAGTCGCCAGTCCTGCGACTTTGTTTCTCGTCATTAATCCTGATATTTATTTTGATGACCCTTACTTTCTAAAAAAAATTAAAGATCGCATGCTGACCTCTCCTGAGATTGGTGCTTCCAGTGTCCGCCTTTTGAACCCCGATGGAACGAATCAAGACATGCACCGACTTTTACCGAGCCTCGGAGACATTGCAAAAAGATTTGTTTTTCAAAAACTCAAAATCTATCGGCCAGAAACACATAAATATACACTCGGCCATATCGACAAAACGAAAGACTTTAAGTGTCCTAGTATTGGTGGCTCTTTTATGGTGATTAGGTCCGAGCTTTATAAAAAGCTCAAGGGATTTGATGAAGACATCTTTCTTTATTTTGAGGATATTGATCTTTCCAGGAGATGCCACTTTGAAACCGGTGGCACTAATACGGTCTTTGGAGAAATGACAGCCTTTCATGCCTGGGCACGGGCCGGATATAAAAGTATCGAGATTTTTAAAATACACATACTTTCAACCGCGTACTATTTTCAAAAATATGGTGTATTTCGGGATAAATACGCGAAACATGTAAATGGCATTTATCCTTGAAAAATTATCTTATCAAATTTATTAAAAGTGGAATAGGAGTTGGGCTTTCGGCCATTTTTGGACTTTTGCTCCTTCGAAGTATCTCCAAAGAACAAGGACCAGAAGGGCTTGCTACTTTTGGGATTTATCGTCAATTTCTTCAATTCTGCGCTGTATTTCTAACATGGGGAAATGGGTTCTCAATTATTGAGAGTTTCTCAAAAGCAACAGACAAAGAGCATTTTACATCCAACACTTTTAAATATTTTTTGGGAATTACGTTTCTCCTTGGTTTTACAATCCTGTTATTTTCATATCCTATTACTCTTGGGCTTTTTGATGATAATAAGCATTGGGATCTGATTGCACTGGCCCCCCTCGTCTTCATAGGTATGTCGTTTCATGGTTTTTTTCGATTTATCATTACAGGTAAACAACACCTGATGATGGCCAGTATTTTGCAGGCAGCACCTTTCATATTTATGTTTTTTTTCTATTTTTTCACTAAAAATCTCTTCAGTTTTTTTTTATTGGGGTATTTATCATCCGCCATTGTCGCCTTTATCTTTTGGAAAACGATTTCTAAGGAAAAAATTTTATTAACAAAGAAGCCTTCAAGACTCCTGGATTTTGAGAAAACATCTATTGCTACTATCTTCACTGGAGCATTTGGTTTTCTTTCTTTATTACTTGTAAAATCTATTAGTGTTCATGCACTCGGAATGACCACGACGGGAATTCTAGAGGCCGAGTATAGTATGGTCAGTTATCTGACATTAGCGCTCATTTCCGGACTCGGAACTTTTTACTTAGGTCGAATTTCTGAAAATCCAAATGATAAGGCCTTCAGAGAGAAAATTTTCTCTTTTTTAATTCCCCTGACTTCCATCGTACTCGCCGTATTCATTTACTATGATCAGTTTTTTTTGAATCTTCTATTTGGAAGAAAGATCGTAGAACTCGGCGCCAACTTATCCATTTTCGGCCTGGGCGAGATGCTAAGATGTGTTAACTGGTTTTTTACATTTTCCATGATTGGACTCGGCTTCCGAAGAACCTACCTGATCTTTGATACGGTCTCTTATGGCATCTATGTAGCGGCTTCTGCAATAGTCGTATCTTTATGGCCATTTAAATCAAGCATTGAGTACGGCTACCTCACCTTTCAAGTGGTCTACCTTATTCTCAATCTCTATTTCTGTGTTAAAGTAAAAGTCATAAATCCCAAGTTAGCAATTGGGTTGACCATGCTTTCTTCGGGTTTCATCTGCCTTTTAATACTCGTTAAAGGTCTTTAGATACCACTCAACCGTCTTAACAATACCCGTTTCAAAATTCTCATCTGCCTTCCAGCCCAGATCTTTTTACATGATTCATAAAAATAATTCCGTGGGCAATGAATAAAATGCTCCAACAAAAAGCACCCCATCGTCATCAAGCTTCCAAATCAAAACTTTGCCATTATGAAACGGATGCCAGTAACGATCTTCATTGAATATGTTTTTTGTATTTTTACCTATACCAGGATTTGCTTCAACTAAATTACAAATGCGTAAGCATTTAAGGCAATACCTTCTAATAGCTCCCAGCCGTCTCTCGTCCATCTTGCCACTTGCTCCCTTCCTCTTCTTCCTCAGTAACTTTCATGACTTTAGAAAGTCGTTCCTCAAATGATTGCAAACGCTCTTCGATATCAACAGTTTCTTGTTTCTTCTTACCGGTCCTCACAACCATCTGGTTATAAGCAGCTAGAAGATTGAGGTAGTGCTGTTGGGAAATAATCACTTTGATTTCAGATCCCTTACTAATCACTTGAACGACTTCATCACCCTTCACATCAATGGCTGCAGGGCCTTTCTCTCTAAGTGCTTTAAAGTTAATAGTTTCTTTTATGTTCATCATATTATTCCACCTGTTTTGAGGGACAACTTAAGTGTAACATATTGTCACTTTTTTGTCTCTACCCAGCTTGGGAAGAATAATTGCAGGTAATTAAAGGCCAGTCGGCACGTACGGAAAACATACGCCAAGAAACATCAAACTTCAATCTCATAAATGTGCCAGGTTAAAAGGGATGAACAGAATCGACCAGCTCTAAGTAATATTCATGTCTATTTTTGTTACTTGTGAAAATTTTCAACCATACATATTATTAAAACTCTACCCGAGTCCTTATGGTCAAAAATCAACGATTCAGATACCACTCAACCGTCTTAACAATACCCGTTTCAAAATTCTCATCTGCCTTCCAGCCCAGATCTTTTTCAATCTTCGTTGCATCGATAGCATATCGAAGGTCATGTCCAGGTCGGTCGGCGACAAAAGTAATAAACTTCTTATAAGACTCACCACTAGCGAGTGGGCGCTTTTTATCCAGTAATTCACAGATATGTTTCACGATAAACATATTATTGCGCTCGTTTCTGCCCCCAATGTTGTACGTCTCCCCAGATTTACCTTTGTGGAAAACCAGATCAATCCCCTTACAATGATCAAGAACATACAACCAGTCCCGAATGTTTGTTCCATGTCCGTAAACCGGAATACCTTGCTGAGAAAGGGCCTTACGAATAATGGTGGGAATTAATTTTTCGTTATGCTGTTTGGGACCATAATTATTAGAGCAATTAGTCGTGACGACATTCATGCCGTAAGTGTGGAAGTAGCTTCGAACAATCAAATCAGAACTTGCCTTGGAGGCACTATATGGTGAATTCGGAGCATAGGGAGTTTCTTCCGTGAATAGGCCCTCATCTCCCAAAGTTCCATAAACTTCATCAGTTGAAATATGGTGAAAGCGGGCATTTTTGTATTCATCACGAACCTTAAATGGCCCCTCCATCCAAGTCGTGCGGGCAACATCCAATAGGGTGAACGTTCCTACGACATTGGTGCGAATGAATTCACCGGGGCCAGAGATTGAGTTATCGACGTGAGATTCCGCTGCGAAGTGAATCACGCCATCAATGTGATTTTTAGAAAAAAGGCCTTCCACAAGCTCGCGGTCACAAATGTCCCCTTTCACGAATTCATAACG
>CAXNNO010000265.1:0-4054 GCA_964203555.1 Bacteriovoracales bacterium | reverse complement strand
GAGCATCGCCCGCATGGCATCTACTGCTGCCTGATCTGCAGCCTTTTCATCCCCTCGTCCCATAAGACGTGCGGAGGCAATAGCGGCCATTTCTGTGACTCGAACGAATTCCATAGCAAGGTTACGATTCATACATTTCTCCATAAAAGAGTGATACGCATGAATCATACCCTGATTGAATTATTAGATGAAGTGTTTAGCTCAATTGACGCAGTAAGAATGTTTGAACTTCTGAAGGAAACAATTCTTCCGAAATATGGCCGATGAGCACTTTAACACGATCCAACTTTACCGGATCAAGGTCTGAATCCATCTGAAAAACCCACTCATCCTCAGTTAAAAGAGGGGAATCAACATTTCTTTTTGATAGAATGCGTCCAGTTTTTAGACCTACCCCGTCTTCCCACTCAACAAAGGTTTCCATAAAAAGAATTTGGCACTTGGACATCACTCCATCGCCGTGCTGCCAAATAAAAACTTCTGCAGGCCCGTCTGAACACAGCCAATACTTAAGTCTGGCCGGAATTTCCAACCCGCCCGCAATTTTATGCAGAGGCTTAAGTCTTTTGACCATCTCCTCTATGCTAAGAAAGCTTTCAACCTTATCTAAGATGTCCTTCTTTTTAGTAAACTCAACACCAATTCGATTTGGAGTGTGCCATTTGACAGTCCCGATTATATCGAGATGCTTCCCAAGCCAATGAATATGACCTTCCAGAGCATGGTCATTATTAAATGAATGACCGTCCTCCTTGAGTGACAACTGCATACCAGTGAGCGATATATCTTTAATCTCATATACCTTAGAATTATTGTCGGGTTTAAATGTGAGATAACAAAAAGGAAATCTCGGAAGAATTCTCTTTTCATGTTTTTCAAATTCACTCTTAATTAAATTAAAACGTCTTTCCATAGTCACCTCATTATTCTCTTATTGTAGGTGTTCCATTAATATAAGGAAGCTAGGTAATTTTTGATAAATGGAAAATTATGGAAAAAAATGATCTGGAAATTGATAATCTACCTAACCGCCTGACCCTCGTCAGAATGTTGATGATTCCAGTCGTGGTCCTGACCTTGTATTTTTCTCAAAACACTCCCGAGGCCCTTCTCCCCTACCAGAGTTACCTGGGACATATTGCCTGCTGGATATTTGTTATCGCGAGTATCACTGATTTTCTGGATGGATACATTGCAAGGAAAAGAAACATCGTAACCGTTTTCGGCTCTTTTCTGGATCCGATAGCCGATAAATTTCTCATTGTTTCTGCACTCATCATGTTAATGGCCCTGGAAAGAGTTCACCCGGTGGTCGTTATTATTCTTGTTCTGCGTGAAATGTATATGACCTCTCTTCGTTTACTTGCCTTGAGTGAAGAGGTTGATGTGCCAGTCAGTCGTATTGGTAAATGGAAAACGGCAAGTCAAATGGTCGCCATGCCGATGCTGATGATTAACGAAAAATTTATTGGGATGAATCTTCCTGTTGTTGGAACGCTCTTAATTTATGTTTCTGCGTTACTCTCCGTTTGGTCGGCCCTTAGATATTCAATTTCCATGATCAGAAAGCTCAGAGAGAAAAGAGCAGAAAAGAAAAAACTGAAAAAAAACTCACGAGACACCCTTTGAAAAGATACATCCTCTGTTGCGTTTCAGCACAAAATATTAATCGGGAGTTCCTCTCTAAGGTAGAAACGGTTCTGCTTGATTCATCAGTCATTATTGAAAGATCTGAAGTCTTGAGCGAGCAGGGTCTGAAGGCCGTGGATCTTTACTTATCGATTATTGAAAACGTTGAACCCATTAAAATGGAACTCCTGCAGCTCTCGAATACTTACCAGGTCGATCTTGCATTAATTCCCCATGACCAATCCCGCCTCAATGTTAAACTGATTGTTTTTGATATGGACTCAACCCTCATCCAACACGAGGTGATTGATGAAATGGCGATGGTTCACGGAGTTGGGGACGAAGTAAAATTAATCACTGAACGCGCCATGAACGGAGAGCTGGACTTTGACCAATCTCTTAGAAAGAGAGTTTCTCTCCTAAAGGGCCTTGATAAGGCGTCAATGGAAGAGATTGCGGGGCGATTGCAACTCACCCCCGGCGCCGAAAAACTTATTCTCGAGGTCAGAAAAAGAGGCATTAAAACTGCCGTTATCAGTGGTGGATTCAAGTATTTTGCAGAAGGATTTAAAAGACGGCTCGAACTGGATTATGCATTCGCCAACGATCTTCATTTTGACGGAAATGTCCTTTCAGGAGAACTCGTCGGTAAAATCATTAATGCGAAAGAAAAAGCACGCTTGGTGGAAGAGTTGGCCAGTAAAGAAAACATTTCTCTCGACCAGGTCGTGGCAGTCGGAGATGGAGCGAATGATCTATTGATGCTTTCCAAGGCGGGATTTGGGATTGCTTTTCATGCCAAAGAGAAGGTCCGTAAAGCGGCGAGGCATCAACTCAATTTTGGGCCTATGACAACGTTGTTGTATTTTCTTGGAATACCGGGGAATCATTTGGATGAAAAGCGATAATAAAAAAAGACTCCCTCTCAATGATTGGGAAGATATAAAGGCCATCAAAATAACCATTCAAGACGAGTTTCCCCTCGATTTTTTTCGTTTTAAAAATTTGGAGGAATTATACGTTGAGGGATCCTGCAAATTTTTACCTGATCTGAATAATTCATTTAAAAAGCTGAAACTTTTGTCAATCAGGCTTCGGGGCCTTAAGGGTAGTATTGAGTCCGTTTTTAATCTCCCCAGTCTGGAGAATCTAAAAGTAATAGAGACGCCTTTAAAATCATTCATGATTCCTTCAGACCTAGGCAGCTCTTCACTCGTATCGCTTACAATAAAAAATTGCTCACTCAAAGAATTGCCTGAGAATATTTTTCAGCTCGAAAAACTTACCGAAATTAATTTTTCAGGAAATGATCTCTCTGGATTACCATCATCAATTCAGGCATTAAAAAATCTTAGAAGATTAAATCTTGACCAAAACAGATTCAAACACTTGCCTGGTGTCATTTCGTACATCTCAAAACTTAAGCATCTTTCCATAGACCAAAATCTATTTTCTCAACTAGAAAAAGATAGGATAGAGAGAGATTTTCACATCACGATCATTTGAGCGTATGACTCGCCAGTCCGCTCCAGTCTTATCAGGAGCGGTTTTTTTAAATTCAGAGATAAGTTCCTTATCATTTTCATTTTTTTTTTATCATGATGAACCCTTAAAGATCTTGCATATAAAGGGAAGAGGATGATTTCAACACAAGTCTTAGAATTATTAATTGCAGAAGATGAGAGAGACTTAAGAGAAATCTTAAGTACTCATATCGAAGAGAATTTAAACGTAAAGGTCCATCTTGCTTCCAATGGTCTTGAGGCGATTGAGATATTAAAGATGAACAAAATCTTACTCATTATTTCTGACCTGATGATGCCGATCATGGGTGGAAAAGAGCTTCTTGATTATAATGTGAAAGAAAATAATCTACCCTTTATTCTGATCACGGCAACTGACATCAGTCAGGACTTGAAACTCTCTGGAATAAAGACTTATCATCCGTCGAATGCGATTTTCCATAAGCCATTTTCTATTGATTTACTGACTTCACATATTGACCACATTATTTACAAAGAAATTATGAGAAATCGATAATGATCGACCTACTCCAAGTAATCTCGGAGCAATTTAAAACTTCTGCTCCAAAAGAAAACAAAACAGAAGCATTCTTAAAAATCGGGTATTTAAGGAATCAAAGAGATCAGATTACAAAGCATTATACCAAATGGAATATTTCACATATTTGAAAAAATTAAAATATAAGTCTATAACAATAAATATCTTTCTAGTTACTTATAAATAGGATTTTTAATGGTCATTGAATCAACTCCTGTCATTTGTAAAAATAGTTTAATTAAAGATCTCCTCAAAACGAGATATGAAACTATTAGTCATAGAAATCCAAGGTATTCACTTCGAAAGCTCGCGAAAGAATTAGAAATCTCATCTGGATCATTGAGTGATTTTTTAAATAGCAAAC
>CAXNNO010000264.1:0-4081 GCA_964203555.1 Bacteriovoracales bacterium | reverse complement strand
GCACACGGTATCCAAAACCAAAACTTTTCGCCTTAACTTTTAAGATCGGGCAGAATTGAGTTCTTTTATACTCTGATTTTAAGTAGAGATGAAGCACTTTTGTAATTTCTGCCTCATCATGACCCAATCTTAATAATTCCCTCTTGCCCATTCTGAAACTTAAGATTCCTTCTAGAATCGGATCTAGCCTCTCATAGGGCGGAAGCGAATCCTGGTCCAATTGATTATCTCTAAGTTCAGCTGAAGGGCCTCTTCGGATGATGCCCTCTGGGATTAAATTCTGATGATTTTGATTAACATACTCCGCCAACCGGTAAACTTCTGTTTTGTATAGATCACCCAGAAGGGATATCGCCCCTACAGAATCTCCATACTGAGTTGAATACCCGACCGCTAATTCTGACTTGTTGGAGGTGTTCAAGACCATCGCTCCAGTCTGATTAGAACGTGTATACAGTAGTGTCCCGCGAAGACGACTTTGCACGTTCTCATCAACGAGCCCCTGAAATGGTTCTGGAAAATTTTGAGAAAAGGCATTTTTAACAGCAGAATGAAGGAATTTAATTGGGAAATACGAGAGCCCAATCCCCAGATTCTTGCACAATTTTTCTGAAAGTTCTGTGGAAACAGATGAGGAAAATACACTCGGCATATAGATCGCCTCAACTGACTCATCCGACCTAAGTCCAAGCTTTATAAGTGCTAAAACCAAGGCGGAATCCATTCCTCCGGAAAGAGCAACGAGGAATTTTTTAAAGCCGCTTTTTGATGCATATTCTCTAACACCAAAAATGAGGGCCTTGAGGACTTCTCCACATTCTTCGTCGTTCCAGATTTTTAATGTTGCGATCTCACCTGTCGTATCAAGTCGTGGGTTAAAAAGACCTTCCCACGTATTTTCCGGATTCAATTTGGGCGACTGTGAAAAATCCCCCTTAATTTCTTCGAGCACAACCGACTTGAGATCTTCCTCAAAAGACTTCATCTCCAGATGAAGGAGTCCTCCAGCGATGATAAAACTCGCCCCATCAAAAAGAATTTCATCTTCACCACCGACTCGATTGAGGTAAATAAAGGGACAATTGAAGAGTAATGAAATATTGGTTGCCCGATCCAGGCGTTTTTTCTTGTTGGCGGCTTCAAAGGGGGAAGCGGAAAGATTGATGATTCCATCGAGTTTTATATTTTTCTCCTTCACCTCTTTGAGCATTAATTCACAGGGATCAATTTCATGAAAACTCGACGCCCACATATCCTCACAGATCTGAAGGCCAAAGGTGAGATCATTAAATTGGTAAAAAAAGTTATCTTTTCCAGAAGAAAAGTATTTTTGTTCATCAAAAATATCGTAATTTGGAAGAAGTCTTTTGGTGTAAAGTCGCTTGATTCCCTGACCTGGTATGATCTCATAAATAACATTTTTAATTTTTCTGGGAATGCCTTCTTTTTCATATTCATACTGAAGACCTCCCACTAGGGCTCGCCAATGTCCCTGTTGCTTTTTTGCCCACTCCTCCAACTCTTTGAGGTGCTTTTCGTAAGAGTCCATGAAGGGTCTTTGCAGTACTAAGTCCTGGAGAGGGTAGCCCGTTAGATAAAGTTCAGGAAAAAGGTGAAGGCCATCTCCTTTTAAAACTTGAACCATTGTTTGAAGAATAGCGTCAAAATCCGCAAGAGTATGGTGAGTTTGGTGAAGAGTTAAAGTCGTTTTCATATTGGCCCATCTATGCTTGACACATTGCTTAAAAAAGGGTTATTGGAGGACTTTCTGATTATACAGATAAAGTTATTAAAAAAAGAGTACTTATGAAAAATTCCGAACAAATAAGGGTGTTGGTTATAGGGGCCGGTCTAGCTGGCTCTGAAGCGGCGATGTTTCTCGCGAGGAATGGAGTTGAAGTTGTCCTTTTAGAAGCAAAAACGGTTAAGCTCAATCCTGCCCAAAAAATTTCCCATTTTGCCGAGTTGGTTTGTACAAATTCGCTTAAGTCCCTGGATCCCTATTCGGCGCATGGACTTCTCAAGTTGGAAATGAAAGCACTTGGATCTTTTATCATCGAGATGGCGGAGATGCATTCTGTTCCTGCAGGAGATGCCCTGGCCGTGGATCGTGAATTGTTTTCGTCCGGAATTACTGAAAAACTCAGGTCTCACCCGATGATTCAAGTCGTTGATCTCGAGGCAGATGATCCCGTGGCCCTAAAAAAGCAATTCAATTGTCACTATGTGATTGTTGCGACTGGTCCGCTTACAACAAAAAAACTTGAAGACTGGATTTTAAATGAAATTTCTAACGATGATTTTTATTTTTATGATGCCATCGCTCCGGTCGTAGATGCCGATACTTTGGATTTAAGTAAAATGTATTTTAAAGATCGTCATAAAGATATTGAAGAAGGCGGAGACTATCTCAATGCCCCAATGACCAGAGAGCAATATTACGCTTTCGTTGAAGAATTACTTAAGGCCGAAAAAGTTCCGCCTAAGGCTTTTGAGGATTGGAAATTTTTTGAATCATGTTTGCCCATTGATCTCATGGCCGAGAGGGGACCTGATACAGCAAGGTTTTCTTGCATGAAGCCCGTGGGTCTTGAGCCGGATATTAATGGTAAATGGCCTTATGCGGTAGTTCAGCTCCGTAAGGAAAACCTTCTCGGTTCTGCTTACAATTTAGTCGGATTTCAAACCCGTCTCACCTACAAAGAGCAAGTCAGAGTTTTTCGGATGATTCCAGGGTTTCAGGATGCTAGTTTCGTTCATCTTGGGTCTTGTCACCGAAACTCTTTTCTCAATGCTCGAAAACTTCTTGATGTGGATCTGAAATCAAGAAAATTTTCCGATATTTACTTTGCTGGTCAGATCACCGGTGTTGAAGGTTACACCGAATCGGCTTCGATGGGACTTTATGTCGCTTTTCAGCTTTTAAGACGAATTAAGGGCGAAAGTATTCTTCAATTTCCAGTTGAGACAGCGATAGGGGCACTCGTGAATTACATCATGACGATTGAGAAGCCGTGTCCATCGAATATTAATTTTGGTCTCTTGCCTTCCATTGAATTTTCAAAAGAGCAGAGAAAGGCGGGCGGAAAGAAATTTAAAAAAGAACTTGTCGCTCGAAGAGCACAAGAAGTTTTCCAAAGCTTTCAATCTTCGTTAAGATAGCCCCATGGTAGGAACTTTTCTCGTTATTCTCGCATGTCTTCTTTGGGGTCTGGATACTCTCATTCGATACCCTCTCGTTGATCGCGGAATTGATCCCGTGACAATTGTCTTTTATGAGCACTTAATTCTCGCTCTCATCTTTTCTACCGGTATTATTTTAAATATTAAAAAATTAGGCGAACTAAAGCTGGCAGATTTTTTTAGTTTCTTCATTATTGGGGGAATTGGATCTGCCATCGCAACAGTTGCCTTTACTGAATCCTTTCAATTTTTAAATCCCTCGCTGGTTATCCTCTTGCAAAAGTTTCAGCCGGTGATCGCCATCATCCTTGCGGCCATCGTTCTAAAAGAAGAAATTCAAAAACAATTCATCATCTGGGCAGTCGTGTGTCTCCTAGGGGGACTCCTCGTTAGTTCTCCGGATATTGAACGGTTTTATGGGCTTATGGTCACTAATTTTAACGCTGTCTCGTCTGATGTTGCCCTCAAGGGTTATGCTCTGGTTGCCGTGTCGATAATAGGCTGGGGAGCTGCGACTGTCTTTGGTAAGAGACTAACGATGTCTGGTTACGAAACCAGGACAATCATGGGCGGAAGATTTTTAACCGGTTTTCTTGTCCTCCTTCCTTTCGTTAAGTGGGATCGTCATCTGGTTTTGCCTCATGGTGAGGACTATCTTCGCATTCTCATTATGGTGATGATTTCAGGTGCTCTTGCCATGTGGTTTTATTACCAGGGGCTTAAAAAAATTTCTGCCAAAGCAACTGCTATCGCAGAAATGTTTTTTCCTTTTTTTGCCATCATCGTAAATTGGATTTTTTTAGACAAGCAGCTCACTCAACTTCAGCTCGTTGGTGGTGCGATATTAATTTTCGGCTCTCTTATTATTCAGATAAAAAAGTATTAAAATGAAAACAGC
>CAXNNO010000263.1:0-4107 GCA_964203555.1 Bacteriovoracales bacterium | reverse complement strand
TGATAAGTCTGGCTATTGGTCTCGCTCCGAGCTTATTGTCATAGCCCTTTGTGGCCAGCCATTCCTTGGCAGCTGAAGTGACCTCGAGCTCGACCTTTTTATCAACCAGTTGATTCTCAAGCTCCATCAAGAATTTGGTCACAACCATTTCAACATTACGATTATTAAGTTTATTGAACCCTATTATAGCATCCAAACGATTCCGAAACTCTGGTGTGAAGAAATTTTTAAGGGCCTGGTCGCGTTTAGTGGAAATTATTTCCGGTCCGACCACTTTCCCCGATAAACCAATTGATCCGGCCTCCATTTCCTTTGCCCCGGCGTTTGAGGTCATAATGAGGATGACATTTCTAAAGTCCGAGGTGCGGCCATTCGAATCCGTAAGGGCCCCATGGTCCATCACTTGAAGAAGAATATTAAAGACATCCGGATGGGCCTTTTCAATTTCATCCAAGAGGAGGACTGAATAAGGAGTTTTATGAATAGCATCCGTCAGGACTCCGCCTTGTTCATAACCAACATATCCCGGAGGGGCTCCAATTAATTTGGAGACAGTATGCTTTTCCATGAACTCTGACATATCGATACGTACAAAGTTAATGCCCATAATATGTGCTAATTGCCTGGCCAGTTCAGTTTTACCAACACCCGTAGGGCCGGTAAAAAGAAAGCTTGCAATCGGCTTATCCAAGTGACCAAGACCTGATCGGGAAAGGATTAAGGCATTAGCGACCTTATCAATTGCATCATCCTGACCGTAGATCATCATTTTCAGATCTCGATCGAGATAACGAAGCTTTTCCTTCTCATTAATTGAAATTGATTTCTGTGGAATTCTCGCAATTTTAGAAACAATCATTTCGACATCTTCAAGGGTCACTTCTGCGCCCGAAGCTGTGTCCGGCCTTAATCGAAGATAAGAGCCTACTTCATCAATAACGTCGATCGCCTTATCAGGCAGCTTCCTGTCGGAGACATGCTTGTGTGCCAGCTCAACTGCCGAACGAATCACCGTATCAGGATATTTTACCTGATGGTGTTCCTCAAACTTTGACTTAAGTCCAAGTAAAATTTTAATCGAGTCCTCTACAGAAGGCTCCAGGACATCAACTTTTTGAAAGCGACGATTGAGTGCCTGATCCTTTTCAAAATACTTCCTATACTCGTCAAAGGTGGTTGATCCCATACATCTGACTTGGCCCTTTGAAAGTGCGGGCTTTAACAAGTTAGAAGCATCAAGACTTCCACCGGAAGTGGCACCCGCACCTATAATCGTATGAATCTCGTCAATAAAAAGAATCGATCCTTGCTCTTCGTTGTGTTTTTCCAGGGCCTGAAGAACCAGTTTTAACCTTTCTTCAAAATCTCCTCGAAATTTTGTTCCTGCTAAAAGAGATGCCATATCCAATGCATATACAGTGGTGTTACTGAGCGCAGTCGGGACTTTATGCTCAACAATCGCCTTCGCCAATCCCTCAGCAATCGCCGTTTTACCGACTCCTGAATCTCCTACCAGAATAGGATTGTTCTTTCGGCGACGGCAGAGGATTTGAATAATTCTTTGAATTTCTTCCTCACGACCAATAATGGGATCAATTTTACCTTTTTTAGCAAGCTCATTCAGGTTGGTAGTGAATTCGCTCAACGCCTTTTCATATTTCTCTTCCTTCTTAAAGGTCTCACCTGGAGACTCAACAGAAGGCTCTTCGTTTCTGTTAACCGAGCGATCGGAGTTATGTGCAATTTTTTCAACCACATCAATCCGGCCCACACCCTGCTTTTCAAGAAAATAGGTCGCATTTGATTCTTTTTCTGAAAACATCGCGACCAACAGATTTACTGCTTGAATGGATTTCTTTCCGGAACTCTGAATGTGGATGGCGGCACGCTGAATGACTCTTTGAAGACTGAGTGAAATCTCCGGCTGGTACATAATACCGTTCTCTCGGGCAATCTCGCGCAGTTGATCGTTGCCAAATTGTTTTTGATTGAGATCATGAATCTCATCTTCACTTAAAATAGAGAAGTTTGAATCCTCTGCCAGGAAACCCGAAAGATCCTTTTTAAGATCACCCAGATTGGCCCCGCAATCGACCAGGACATCAACAACTGTTTCATCCTCCAGCATCGAAAGAAGAACATTCTCCAGGGTCAGGAATTCATGCTTTTTCTCATTGGCCCTTTTAATGGCCTTATTCAATATTTGTTCTAGTTTTTGACTTATCATAATTTTGTCCTCTCATTATCATTATACAAGAAGATGGGCATGAAAGCGAAAAAGGCAAGGCAGCATAAAGACTATTCGACTAAGAATCGCAGGGTTCCGTGCTGCACTTCAGTGGGTGACCATTTTCTCTTGCATACTTAACAACTTTGGCTGCCTTTGATTCAGCGACTTCAAAGGTGTAAATACCGCACATGCCAAAACCACGCATGTGGATTTCGAGCATTATGGTCTGTGCCTCAGAGGGATTCTTGTTGAAATATTTTTGCAGGACCAGGATAACAAATTCCATAGTAGTATAGTCATCATTGTGCATGATAACTTTGTAGTTACGAGGCTGCTGCAATTTGGGTTTCTTAATTGTTGCAACACCAGACTGTTCATCTTTATCGGTTTGTGAAGACATATTTATGCATCAGTTGTTAATATGTCGAGGATGCACTAAATCCATTTGAAAGGCAATACTACCGTGAGTAATCAAGAAGCTCTAAAAAACCGTCTCATCAAAAACCAGAAAAAATTAAAGTCCTATCTACAAAAAAACAAAATTGAAGCTTATCGTTTGTATAATAAAGACATACCCGAATATCCTTATCTTGTAGACATCTACGGAACTCAGGCGGTTATTTACGAGCAGGGTAAAAAGCTGGGCGACGAAGATCAATCAAAACGCGAAACTCACCAAATGGATATTGAAAATGCTTTACAAGAGGTGCTTGGCATCCCTCCCGGCTTGCAACATTTTAAAATCCGTGAAAAGCAAAAAGGAACAGAACAATATAGACCCCTGGATCCAACATCGGATAATTTTTTCCCGGTTGATGAAGTGCCATTTAGATTTTTAGTTAATTTGCAACGCTACCTTGATACCGGTTTATTTCTAGACCACAGACCCCTCCGGCAATTTCTTTTATCTAACTGCAGTGGAAAACGAGTTCTTAATTTGTTTTGTTACACCGGTTCCCTAAGCGTAGCGGCGGCACTTGGAGGTGGAATGGTAACCTCGATTGACATGTCGAATACCTATCTCCAATGGGCGTATGAGAATTTTCTTTTAAATAAAATCGATCCAGGCGAGCACGTATTTTACCAGGCCGATGTTTTAAAAGAGCTGAACTCAAGAAAGGAAAACAAGGAACTTTTTGACGTGATACTTCTTGATCCCCCAAGTTTTTCTAACTCCAAGAGGATGGAGGAGGATCTCGATATTGACAGGGATCATCCTATACTGATTCGAGACTGCATGGCCCTGCTGGCACCCGGCGGGACGCTTATTTTTTCTACAAATAAGCGTAAATTTGAACTCCATACGATTATTGGGCAACACTATAAGGTCAAGGAAATATCTCACTGGACGATTCCCCAGGACTTCCATCAGACTCAGATTCATAGGGCCTTTACGATCGAGAAAGGATCGTAAGTGTGTAAAAATAACAAATCCCTTTTCATTGATTGACCACCCCCCCCCTGGATTGATACTAATACCCAAATTAATGAATTTCTAAAAATCTATTAGTTGGAATTAATCTAGGGGGAAAAATGAAAAAGTTTCTATTCGTCTCGTCACTGGTCCTGTCAACGACAGTTTTTTCAGCTTCAAATTCAAACATTCCCCTCGACCAGCAGATCTCCAGCTTCACGGTTGAGGAAGTTTTCACAACAGGATTCAATCGTTTTGACCTATCTTCAAGACGAAGTGAAACCGGCGGGGCAAACGGTGGTGAAACCAAACCAGAACCGACTCCGGAAACTCCGGCCAAACCAACCCTTGGTGACAGAGTTGAGACATCTGGAAAGGTTATCCAAGTTGCAAAAGACATGGTTGCCTTGGGAGAGGCTATTTATGAATTGGTTAAAAAGGGCAAACCGACCAACATAACAGA
>CAXNNO010000262.1:0-4111 GCA_964203555.1 Bacteriovoracales bacterium | reverse complement strand
AGAAAAATTTGGGGTGCCGAGGAGGATTTTTGTGATGAAACGACATAACTAATCTCAAAATAAAATGGGATTGTGATTCTTTAGTGACTGAAACGTCACGCGGAGTGGATTGATGAGATTAAGGACGTATTTCGGTTTAAATACTTTTCGGTGTTCCAACAGCGTGACTGATGGTGGTCCACTTGAGGGGCAATCACAACATTTTTTCCTCACAATCGAAGTTGCTGAAATCATTCCGTATCGATATGCAAAACGTTACGAAGATGTGAGTTTCCTCACAGATTTATCACTTAGAAAGGGCTGGAGCCTCAGACGAATTTCTGAGGAGTTAGAATGCAGCAAGGGTACTGTGAGGAAAAAGCTTTTAGAGGCCGGAATTGAGATTAAAGAGCAGACCGGTGATGATAAGTGGCATTCCAAAACAATCAGAGAACTTATTCATCAAGCTTGAAACTAGTTTTTTTAATATCGGTGACATGTGTGCCCGACTCCCAATAATGATATGCGGTCCCGTATGGTATGAGTTGAGATCCTTTTACAGTATAAATGTAAGCCTTCGTTTTAGCCGCATTTCCTGCGACCTCAGGGTAAATGGCAATTTCTTTGAAATCATCTCTATCCAAATCCACAGAGTAAGAATGAGGTGCAAGCTTCACGAAATGGACATAAAAAAAACCGTTCCAAGGAGCAATATAGGAGGGATATGAATGCTTTTGATCTTTATAAATTAACATAAGCGTTGTTTTGGGAAAACATGGGTGTGGATAATCTTCTTGATAGCATTTCTCTTCTAATTTGTTAGGCATTTCTAGACTAGTCATTGAATCAATAACGATTTTATCAGTAGCAGTAGAAACTTGTGATAGAGCGTGATTACTTACGATAAGGCACAAAACTATTATTATACATCTTGAAAATTTCATTGGCATAGGCTTCTCCGTCATCATCCCAAGAGTGATAATACTTAATCATAGAATAGACTTCATCTGGCTTTGCCTTCCTCTCGGCTAAGAGGAGGTAATATTTATGCGACAACCATCGAATTCCAGCTGCGACATTGATTACAGGATCAGTTAAATCACTGAGCTTGAGCTTTAGAAAATTATTTTTAACTTCCACATAGTTATTCTTAGGAATTCCTTCAAGTCTATAAAGTGTAGTTTGAAGTACCTGCATCAAGCCAGTGGCAGAACTTCCAGAAATCTTAGTTTTGATGCTGGCGCGGAAGCTTGATTCTTTTGCAATGATGACTTTAATGAGGAAGGAATCAAGATCTTTTGGGAAAGGCAGTCCTTGTTCTTTCCAGAAATTTAACCAAAATTGGATAATATGATCAAATTCGGGATTTTCATCAAAGCCTATTACTGTACCAAGAGATGGATAATCGTGATCACCATTCCAATAGAGGTAAAGAAGGTTTTCAGGAAGAAGAATTACTTTTTTTCCTCGATTCTTTCGTATATGGGCCTTTACATAATATTTAACTCCGCTTGAAGAAATTTTAGCGTGGCGTTTGACGACATGAGAGCCAGGAGGAGCCATTTTTAATGTTGGTGGACGTTTGAGCTTGGACATTTTTTTATTTTAGAGCAGCAGCGGTTGAGGCGTCCATGGCAAATAGGTGCCAGGTTAATGTAATTAGAACTCTAAGTTATTGATACTTTGCTATACTGGGGGTGTCACAATATATTGAAATTATTCATATATGTGTTATTATTGTATAGCGGTTCGGAGGCTTGATTGAAACCAATTCGTTACAAATTTAAGGTCACTGTCAATAATCATTTCATAACTAGTGACCAATAAAATTGAATATTTCGTTGCTGATATTGAACTCGGTGATTTAGGAAAAGTGTATAGGATTATTTGGTTGTTTGAAGGTGAAAAAATGGAAATTTTAGGCGTGGTTAATGCTTACAGACGAAAGAGGAGCAAAAAATGAAAAAGAAAAAGAGCGTCCTTGAAAAATTAAGCTCAAAAGAGATCGAAGAGATCACCTCAACGGCTGAGAAGAAAAAAAATGTTCCTTTGGTCAAATCGCAGCAAGTGAATATGCGCTTGGATAGTGATCACTTGGAAAGAGCACAAACATTGGCCAAGCTTCAGGGATTGCCTTACACGACATTTCTCACTCAATTATTATGCGAGGATCTCGATAGACTTTGGAATGTTTATAAAAAAGCTAAGAAAAAACCGGCTTAAAAAAGTGTGGTGTGTCCACTTGATAGGCAATCACAACTTTTTTTCCCACAATCGAAGTCACTGAAATTATTCCGTATAGACTTGTAAAACCTTATGAGGATGTGAGTTTCCTCATAGATTTATACCTCAAAAAGGGTCAAAGCCTTCGACGAATTTCTGAGGAGTTAGGTTGTAGTAAAGCGACTGTGAGGAAAAAGCTAATCGAGGCCGGAATTGAGATAAAAGAACAGGTCGGTGATGACTATAAGGTGCTTAAAAAGAAGATTCAGGCCATGAGAGAACGAGGCATAAGCTATCAGGCTATCGCTGATGCTTTTAATCTTTGGAAGATTTTTACAAGAACTGGTGATGGTCAGTGGTATGCAAAAACTATCCGTGAGCTAGTTATGGATTGATCACATCAAGTTTTCTTAAAAACAAGAACTTATGGATGTGACTTAAAATGTCCAAATTGTTGCCAGGCTAGATTTTTCTAGTTTTTTATAGTAAAATAATGAAAAAGAGGGGGGCGTATGGGAGATAAGCAACTTGCCACAAAGATAGATGAAAATATTAAGGCGGCTTTAGATTCTTTTTGTGAAGAGAAAGGACTGAAAATTAATAAATTTATAGAAGATGCAATTCTAGATAAACTTGAAGAGTTTGAGGACGTTTCTGACTTGCGAAAACTGCGTAATGAATCTTTTAGACCTTTTGATGAAATTTTAAAAGAGCTTAAGGCCAATGGCAAATTATAGGATTGAGTTTTCTTCAACTGCTGAAAAAGCATTGAAGAAAATTCCTAAGAAAGATTTAATTAAGATCATTGAGTCAATTCAAGTTCTTGCTATTAATCCTTTCCCTGAGGGTTGTAGAAAGCTGGCAGGTGAAGAAGGTACTTATCGTGTAAGACAAGGTACTTACCGAATTATTTATGAAGTAGAAGGAAAGAATTTGAAAGTTTTGATATTAAAAATCGGTCATCGTAAAGATATATACCGGAATATTTAAGAGATGAAAATTGTCTTTTCATTAATCATTCTATCCATTTCTTTAACCTCACATGCACTAGAATGTCAGTGGTGGCAGACAAAATATTCAGCTACAGTTGTAAATAAGTATCCAAAAAAAGGAAAAGTTCGCGAACATCCCCGTAGAGAATATTGTAGGGATCGCTGGCCCAATGCCAATTTATACGTCAAGCAGTTCAAGGACGATCCTATTGTTGGATGGTCGCATAAAGGAGAGGTCTTTAAAAAGTGGAGCAGAGACGAACCCAGCTAATACTGGAAATTTTACCCACTTTGCCTTCCTGGATAGAAGTCCAAAATTATAATTTTCGACGGGCAAAGGATTCAATGTATAAAGGTAATCCAGCTGCGAGTGAGCTAACCAACGGCTCAATTATTCTTTATGATTTATTCTTCAAGGAAAAGAATAAGAAATCAATCATAGTCCATGAATCATCTCACCACCTGTATAAAAAAGTTGCTCCCAAGGATATTGCGGATTTTTTAAGCATGTCTGGATGGAGTATTGAAGTTACCGCAGATGGAAAAGTATATGAATTTCCACCAAAAAAATTAATACAGCCAGACTCAGCATCAGAAAAAGACGAAGATTTTGCCAATCATGTAGAGAGTTATTTTCAAAATCCCAAATCGTATAAAACTACTTATCCGAAGCTCTATGATTTTTTTAATCAGAGGTATCCATTATGAGACTGGCTTTCTCGCTATTTCTATTTGTTGTTTCTTGCACATCGAATAAATCAGAATCTAGTAAGGATAGGTATGAGGTGATGAATGATTTATGGCAAAATAAAGCTAATAAATCAGAAGTAATTTCTGCTTTAGGGCCTAACTACCAGGTTGCCCCAAGCGGTATTACTTACTCATTTACGACATTTAATTATCCGAAGAGCGGCCAT
>CAXNNO010000261.1:0-4114 GCA_964203555.1 Bacteriovoracales bacterium | reverse complement strand
GCTTCAAATTTATGAGGCAGACAATTGTAAGTCGTTTTTTCAAAAGTCACGACATCAATCATGTCCCCCCCGCCTTGATAGGGCGGCATTTCCTCTAAAAGATTCATTTTACCGTAAAGAACTCCCACTCCAGTCGGCCCAAACATTTTGTGTCCGGAAAAAGCAAGAAAATCAACGTCAAGTTTCTGCACATCAATTTTCTTATGGGAAACGGCCTGGGCGGCATCCACGAAAATAATGGCCCCATTTTCATGTGCCAGAGAGGTCATTTCACTAATTGGATTAATGGTACCAAGAGCATTTGAAATATAAACCACAGAAACAAATTTCACATCAGGTGTGAGGAGTTTTTTATACTCCTCCATGATAATTTCGCCTTCTTGGGTAATGGGAATGACCCTTATGTTGAGGCCCTTCTCTTCAGCGGCGAGCTGCCAGGGAACAATATTTGAATGATGCTCCATCTGAGACAGAAGGATGGTATCACCTTTTTTGAGAAAATTTCTGACATAACTCTGGGCCACAAGATTGGCCGATTCTGTTGTGCCTTTGGTGAAAATAATCTGAGTCCTGTCTGAAGCGTTTATAAAGTCTTTAATTTTATCTCGCGTTGACTCAAATTTAGTCGTGGCATTTTCCGAGAGCCAATAAAGACCGCGATGAACGTTTGAAGTTTCCAACCGGTAATATTTATCCAGCTCGTCGGCCACCACAGAGGGCTTCAGGTTGGTTGCAGCACTATCCAGGTAAGCAAGGCGTTTCCCGTTGATGATTTGCATTGCCGCGGGAAAATCCTTTCTAAAAGGGTTATTTTGTAAATAGCTCATAGACCTCTCCCGAGAGAAAACTTTTCTGCGAGTTTTTCTCTGATGATCTCAGTGACGTACTCTCGTACCTTGAGATTCTGAATTTTTTGAACAATTTCAAGACCAAAACCCATAGCTAGAAGGTTTCTCGCTTTATCTTCGGGGATTCCCCTCGCCTGGAAGTAAAAAACTTCATCGTCTGAAAGCTGACCTGTTGTTGAACCATGAGAGCATTTAACATCATCAGCAAAAATTTCAAGCTGGGGCTGGGAGTGCAGGTGTGCCTTTTTTGAAAGAAGAAGATTTTTATTCAATTGGCCCGAACGAACTCTTTGTGCCTTGGGGAAAATATGAATTTTTCCAGTAAAGATGCCTTTTGATTCTCCATCTAAAATGCCTTTGGCAATCTGGTTTGACGTCGAGTCTGGGGCCCTGTGGTTTATTTCGGTATTGATATCACTGTGCTCTGAACCACTGGTCAAAAACAAAGCGTAAGACTCCCCATGGGAGCCGGGAGCATTGAGATTGAGTGTTAAGTTTTTGCGATTCATTTTTCCTGAAGTCGTAAATATAACACTGCTTACACTTGCGTCCTGATCAATCTGGGCAGTTAAAGACGAGTGATTGAGACCCAACGGGGTTTCACTGTCGACTGAAACGTGTTCTATTTGAGCACCTTTTTGCGCAAGGATGTAGGTTTCCGACACAACAGCATGGGAAACATCTTCTGCCACTCTTGATTCTTCAATAACTGTTAACTTCGACATTGGATGAGCGAGGATCAGATTTGTCTGGGCCGAGATGGATGCCTTCGAAATGAGATTCAAAATTCGGAGGGGAGCGTGTGATTGAGTCCCTTTTGCAATTTCAATAATCACTCCTTCATTAAACAAGGCGTGATGAAGGTGAGACAGAGAGTTTGATTCCGTGAAAAGAGTCTTATACTCATTAAAGTGGGGTTTAATCCGTCTGACTGTCACACCATCCGGAAGGGCCTCTGGTAATATCAATTCTCCATCATTTAAGATGATGGTCGAAAAATTTGTTTCAAAAGAGGGAAGGGGGTCTTTCGAGACAGCTCCATCCGGGGAACAATCCTTAAAGAAACTTTCCAGGTTAGTAAATTTATAACTATCGGGAATAATTTCCTTAAACCCTTTTTTTAAAAAAAGGGCGAGGTGAGTCTTCTTGAAATCATTCAAGACACCTTCCGTCTTATCTATTTTTTCATTTATCGCGGCCGCGAGGTTTTCAATATTCATAATTAGCCTTTAATTAACCAGTCATAGCCTTTCTCTTCAAGTTCGAGGGCCAGACTCTTGTCTCCGGACTTAATGATTTGTCCCTTGTAAAGGACATGAACCTGGTCTGGAATGATGTAATCGAGAAGTCGCTGGTAATGAGTGACGAGGATTGTGGCATTGAAGCGGGTCTTAAGAGCGTTGACACCGTTGGCAACAATTTTCAAAGCATCAATATCCAGACCTGAATCAGTTTCATCGAGAAGAGAAAGACGGGGATTTAAGACGGCCATTTGGAGAATTTCATTCTTCTTTTTCTCTCCACCGGAAAATCCCTCGTTCACAGATCGCTCGAGGAATGATTCGTTCATTTCAAGAAGTTTTAGTTTTGTTCTCAAGTGCTTTAGGAAGGCCTCATCGTCCATTTTATCAAGGCCCTGGGCCTCGCAGATTTGGTTGAAGGATTCCTTAAGAAACGTGAAGTTTGAAACACCCGGAACTTCAATTGGATATTGGAATCCAAGAAAAATCCCTTCCTTCGCTCTTTGGGCCGGATCTAATTCAAAGAGATTTTTCATTTTTCCGTTGATTTCAAAATTGATTTCTCCGCCAGTCACTTCATAGGCCGGGTGACCTGCGATAATTTTTGACAGAGTTGATTTACCTGACCCATTCGGTCCCATGATGGCATGGACCTCACCCTTTTTTACGGTCAGGTTAATGCCTTTAAGAATTTCGTTTCCGTCAACGTTTGCTGTGAGATTTTTTATTTCGATCATAATTTATCCTACTGAGTTTTCTAATTTCATTTCAATTAACTTAACCGCTTCGATAGAGAATTCTAGAGGCAGTGTTTTAAAGACGTCTTTACAGAATCCGTTCACAATGAGTGAAATCGCTTTTTCAGCGGTGAATCCGCGGCTTTGAAGATAAAAGATCTGGTCAGCACTGATCTTTGAAGTCGTTGCCTCATGCTCAACAATGGCCGTGTTGTTTTTGACATCAATAAAGGGAAAAGTATTGGCAGCACATTCATCACCAATGAGCATTGAATCACACTGAGAATAATTCCTCGCCCCGGTTGCACTTGCCATGATTTTAACCAATCCGCGATAAACATTTTTTGACTTCTCGGCCGAAATCCCTTTCGAAATGATTGTGGATTTTGTATTTTTACCAACATGAATCATCTTCGTACCGGTGTCGGCCTGCATGAAGTGATTGGTCAGGGCAACCGAATAAAATGATCCCTGGGAATAATCCCCTAAGAGCACACAGGATGGATATTTCCAGGTGATCGCCGAGCCGGCCTCAACCTGGGTCCAGGAAATTTTTGAATTCTTCCCGCGACACTGCCCTCTTTTAGTCACAAAGTTGTAAATACCACCTTTGCCTTCTTTATCTCCTGCGTACCAATTCTGAACGGTGGAGTACTTAATTTCAGCATCATCCAGAGTCACAAGCTCTACAATCGCCGCATGTAGCTGGTTTTCATCTCTCTGAGGGGCCGTGCAGCCCTCCAGGTAATTTACATACGAACCCTCGTCAGCAATGATGAGTGTCCTTTCAAATTGACCTGACTCCTTGGCGTTGATCCGGAAGTAGGTCGATAGGTCCAGCGGGCATCTCACACCTTTGGGAATGTAGACAAATGATCCGTCAGAAAAAACCGCAGAGTTAAGTGCCGCATAATAGTTATCTGAATAGGGAACAACTGTGCCGAGATACTTCTTAACAAGTTCTGGATGCTTTTCCACTGCTTCAGAAATTGAGCAAAAAATGACTCCCACTTTTTCCAGGTCTTCCTTGTGGGTTGTTCCGACTGAAACGGAATCAAAAACTGCATCCACGGCGACTCCCATGAGGCGTTTTTGTTCAGTCAGTGGAATGCCCAGCTTTTCAAACGTTTCAAGAAGCTCAGGATCTACATCATCAATATTTTGATAAGCGTTTTTCTTCGTCTTGGGTTTTGAATAGTAATAGAGGTCCTGAAAATCAATCGGAGGAATCTTGCAATACTGCCAGACTGGATGCTCCAGCGTTAACCAATGTTTATAGGCCTTGAGT
>CAXNNO010000260.1:0-4120 GCA_964203555.1 Bacteriovoracales bacterium | reverse complement strand
AGTCCATTAAGGATGATCTGTTGGGCCTCACTTAATTCCTGGTCCCATAACTCAAGCTGGTTAAGTAACTCCATCACCACCTTAACCGGCCCATCCTCGGTTATTTTTTTTCGTAATGAGTGAGTCGCTTTATTTTCAATGCAATTACTCACCGAAAGAATCTCGTGAAGGTGAATCCACTCCGCGGGAGAGAGAGGTAACATGTACTGAATTGAATCACTTTTGAAGTCAATCCAGCATTCGTTGTCCTTGTGATGAACTTCAACGCCGGTCCCTTCCGGGAAAACCTGTCGTATGAATTGGAGTGTCTCGTCTGGAGCAAGATGCATCTCTGGAGCAAGGTCTTCCAGTTTAATGGAACCTTGTTTTTGACCCAGTATGATTAATTTCTTCCAAACTTCAGAACTTACAACTTTTTTCATTTCCACCCCGTTCCTGATCAGGCTTATCGGGTATTTTCCTCGAAGTCTTTAGTGCAAAAAATCAAGAGACAAGAGATAATCGAAGATATGAAATATCTCATGGAAAAACCAATACTTGCCATAGGGCTCATGATGTTTGGCCTGTTTGTCTACCAAGTTAGCCGCGGTAAGAAATGGGGTATTTTTCATAATGATAAACTTATTGCAACTAGCTGCAAGGCCGTCCTGGTCAGGCTGGAAAAAAATATTCCTGGAAACTGGAAGGTTTTTTGTGAAGGCAACAACTTGGCGGTTGAAATTGAAGAAATGGCGATCCCAAAGGAAGCGACCAATCTCAGGACTCTCATGTACCGCCAACTTGCTAACCATATGGCCTATGTCGCGAGGAATTCCCATTCAGATATTGTTGAAAAAGTTTTCTTTGTGCGATTCAAAATCATCCATCCAAAGATGATTATTAATGCCGTGACTGAGGGGAAATTCATTGTAAAACTTGCGACTTTAGAAGTGCCCGATCATATCATGAGTCATCTGAAGAGCACGGTTCAGGTCAAAGAAGATATTAAATAATTCAGCATTTGAATCTTCCACAATGACGGAGAATTCATATCGAAGAGCATGAAGAAAAACTCGATCGGCTTTGCGCCCCCCATACAATTCATCTCCCAATATAGGGAAACCAAGAAATGAAAGTTGCGCTCTAATTTGATGACGAAGGCCGGTTTTTAAATTGACGAGGACTAATGAGACTCCCTTCCCGACGCTTATTTTGAGAACCGACATGACTCCCTCATGAGGGCCTTCAACGTACCCCTCAGATACTTTTTGTTTTGAGCCTTTTTGACCAGTGGATTTAAAATTGTGAACCCACCTGCCCTCTTTATTGAAATCCCCTTCTACGATGGCCCAGTAAAATTTTCTCTTCATGGCCACATCAAAGTTTTCACGCATAAACTTTAAATACTTATCATGTTTGGCCAGCACAATTACGCCAGAGGTTTCGTAATCGAGGCGGTACAAAAGCCCTCGATCATAATTGTCTTCATTGACTTGAACCGGTGCCCATTTCCCTACCGAAACAAGGTAATTCAAAAGAGTGTCTTTATCTTCATAAGACAACGGATGACAATGCACCCCTGGAGGCTTGTGGAGAACAATGATATCTTCTGTTTCAGATAAAATTGAAACTTCAGGTCCCTCATAGATGGGATTAATTTTCAAATGATTAACAAAGTTTAGGGGTAAACGAATAATCCGCCCGCTAAAAACGGGACGCATCTGCTCTTTGGAGGAAAAATATTTTTTAATCAGCTGACCTGAGCTTCCGAAATTTTTTTTTAAGGCCTCTTTGAGACTTGGCTCATCTGCCAGCCATGCGTACTCAACAACCTCCGACATTACTGCGCCTCAACCTTCCGGCCTTCGATTCTTAAATCTGCCTTTCTGAGAATAAACTCCACCCTTCGGTCAATAATCATGCCATTAATCTTTTCCTGTGGGCGGGAATCACCATAAAAGATGGTTGTGATTCTGTTCGCAGAAACACCTCTTTGAATAAGAGATTTTGAAACGGCCAGAGCGCGGGCACTCGATAGCATATAGGCGTCGGCACCGTCTTTAAGGGCCACCTCACCCGCTTCTGCATGTCCTTCAATCATAATGTTCCAATTGTTTTCTCTTAACATTTTCACAAGTCGGTCAAAGACCTGAATGTTAATTTCATCTATCCCGGTTGAGCCTTTCTGGAACTGAATTTTATCCTTCATTCTGACAAGAATTGTCTCCGGCATTTCATAAACATTTGCAGACTCGCCAAGATCATTATCGGCAAGCATCTTTTTTAACTGGTTAAGCTGAGTGTCCGACTCTCTATTCACCTCGTGCTTATCAAGAAGTCCTTCGGAAGTTAAAAATTCAATGGGAAAAGGTTTTGCAGGAACTTCAGAATCAATCATCGTGGCCGCATCGCTGGGGGATTTTCCGGACCGCAGAACCTCTCCGACCTTTAATACGTTTCCGCCGAACGCATTTCGAAGGGATCCAATGGCAGCCTCATATTTTGCTGTCTCAGTCTTAGCAAATGACAAAAGAAGAATAAAAAACGTCAGTAAGAGGGTACATAAGTCAGAAAATGTCGCGAGCCACCCAGGGGCCCCCGGTTTGCAGGGAGGGCATTTTGGAGCGTCTGCCATAACTACTCCTTCTTCTCTTCAACCAGACGATCTTTAGGAGGGAGAAATGAGTCCAATTTTTCTCTCAACACTCTAGGGTTTTCACCGGCGACAATTCCCAACACTCCGGCAACAATAATATTCATCTTGGTTGATTCCTGTTTGGATCGCTGCTTGAGCTTAGTCGCAACAGGAATTGTGAAGACGTTGGCAATAACGGCACCATAAAAGGTTGTGAGGAGTGCAACGGCCATCGCAGGACCAATTGATGAAGGGTCAGACATGTTCTGCAACATTTGCACCAGACCAATCAAGGTACCGATCATTCCGAACGCCGGGCCATCTGCACCCATACCTTCGAGAATATCTACCCCTTTTGAGTGACGGTCTTCCATTGCTGCAATTTCCAGAGAAAGAATCGAAGTAATGACTTCAGGTGGACGGTTATCGGCGGCAAGAACCACCGCCTTCTTTAAAAATCGATCTTCAACAGGGATTTTTTCGAGTGCAAAAACGGATTCACGTCTTGCCGTCTCGGCAAGTTTCTGAATTTCAGAGATCAGTAATTTGGCATCTGAAGAAGTATAAAAAATTGATTTCAAAAAAATCGCTACAAGGGCCTTGATATACTCCATTGGCCACTTAATCAAGGTCGTTGCAATAACTCCTCCTCCCACCACGGCCACCGATGGAACATCGATGAAAATGGACAAGGGTGATCCGTAAAGAATCGACCCAAGAATGGCCAATGAGGCGAGTGCTAAACCAGCGACTGTTGAAATATCCATATACCTTCACCTAGCAAAAAGAAGTCTGTGTGCTTAAAGTATCGGAATTTAATAAATGAACTTAAATATTTGTTATTGTGGATCAACAGAATCAGGTAAAAGGGCAGAACTATGCCAATGATAATAAAATGAAGCCAACCCGATCACTCAAAAAGGGATCTAGGCCTATTTTTCGTCGTTTAACATCAATGTAGAATCGATATAAGTCAGCATCGCCGACCGGAGTGCCTCAAGAGAAACTTGTTCACTACCCTCGCCCTTGAAAATTTCATCCTTAATCATTTCGACTGGAAAACCAGTCATCCTGGCCAAAGTTTCTAAACTAACCTTCCCGTCATTACCCTCAGAACTCTTGCTCTGGTTTTCAGTTGTCATTCTCGACTCCTTGAACGTTACGCTACACAAATCCATCTTGTAGCAGATGCACCAAAGCGTATCTTTCACTAAAAAGCTAAGTCAATGTGACCCTGTGTGAAAGTAAGACGATGTTAGGATTATTCTTGAGAAAGTTAAGTTAACCAAATGAAATCACTATTTTTTTTGAATTAATACCCAGGTGCTTTAAGCAATGTCAGAAAGCTCGATACCTTGGCCTCCATCTCGTTAAATTCAGAAGCGGGCCTCGAAAGAAGGGTCACTCCCCCGCCAGCTCCATACCTCCAAAGTCTGTCCCCAATAGAAAGAGAGGCGGTACGTATGTTGATACTTGCCATTTTTCTGTCCTCAAGACACAAGAGTG
>CAXNNO010000259.1:0-4132 GCA_964203555.1 Bacteriovoracales bacterium | reverse complement strand
ATCAGTAGATAAACTGTTTTTATCCATCCTAGGTCCGGGAATGCTGTGCTTCCATGGTGATAATGATAAATCAGATAACCGGTCAAAAAGAACGCAGAGAATACGAGAGCAGAGACCATAAATGCTTTATGCATTTTCTCATTTCTGCTCTTCTTCTTAATCGCGATGTAACCGAAAGTCAGACAAAGAGTTGAGATCAGATTAAAAATAGCATTCAAAGCAGGCAGGTTAGAGATTTTCATTATTGTTGTTTGGTTCGTATTTCTTCGCTGCTCTAAAAAGGAGGTAAAAAGGAATATAGGTTAGTAGAATAAAGCAGCTCAAGATAATAAGGGTGTAAGGTACTTTTGATGCCCCTGAACCAACGTCTCCACTCGCGCATGCAGGACATGCAAGAAGAGACATAGGCAGAAGGGATAGAATGATGACAATTAAAGTTTTAATCATAGAAGGTAGATGAAAGTGAAGACGAGAATCCACACTAGATCTACAAAGTGCCAAAATAAACCTACGATTTCCAGACGATTATAATCACCATGATCGTAGTTACCACGATGTGCTAGGCGATACTCACAAATTAAGTAAATGACCCCAGTCAGAACGTGCAATCCATGGAACCCGGTTACGATATAAAACGTAGATCCAAAAAGGTTTGGCCCATGAGCGAACGAAGATAGAGTTATACCCTGATGAATAAGATGATTGTACTCATAAACTTGTATACCAAGGAAGATCACGCCCCCGACAATGGTAGCGAGTAACCAATTAAGCATTGCCTTACGGTCTTTACCCTTACAGGCATCGATCGATAAAACCATGGATACCGAACTACAAATAAGAATAAATGTAGCAAAACCCGAAAGGTTCACTCCCAGATAATCGGCCGGGTTCGGCCAGGCCTGAGTGGACCTAAGGACTGCGTAGCCCAGTAAAAAGCCAGAAAAAGACATGGCATCGGTAACTAGAAAAATCCACATGGCAATTTTTGCAATAGATGCTTTACCAAATTGAGGGTCATTTCTTTCTTCGATATGGGTCGATTCCCCATGAGCAGCAGCATGAGACATAAGTTGTGTTCCTTTTTTCTAATACTAATACACATTTTTTCTAAAGTGAATTGAGATTTATTTACCAATGAGACAATTTTGAAAATTTAAATACAATAAAGATTTCTTGTGTGAGAGTTCAAAATATTAAGTC
The DNA here is from genome assembly GCA_964203555.1 of Bacteriovoracales bacterium. Lineage (GTDB taxonomy): Bacteria > Bdellovibrionota > Bacteriovoracia > Bacteriovoracales > Bacteriovoracaceae > Peredibacter. The sequence goes on along the minus strand of CAXNNO010000259.1, from coordinate 2,932 downwards.
ATAAAAAACTACACAATTTAGAAAAAAATAATAGGATGGGCCTATGGAAGATAATACTCAAACTCGCAAATACATCCATGACCTGGCCAATTCCTTCTCGATTCTAGATGCGTCAGTTTCCAGGACAATCACCATGCTTTCTCGCTCAAATCCTCATTTAACCGAAGAGATTAACAGGTTGCGAAAAGCTGATGAGTATGTGAAAAAATCTATTGATACGTTGCGACAGCTTCGTGAGCATGTTCAGCTTCAGACAACTTCAAAAAAAAGTGATGAATAATTATTTCAGATCAAAAAAAAAAGGCCCTTGCGGGCCTTTTTTTTACTTAACTTTCCAATAATATTCAATAACGAGACGCTTTTCAAAAGCAAACGGAATGTCCTCAGCAAGAGGCTTGGCAACCATTGTTGCTTTTTCTTTCTCGCCAGTTGCTTCCTTAGTTACGAAAGCTGGCACAGCAGAGATACGAGGACGAACTTTTGCCTGAAGGTAATTTCCAGACTTCGCTCCTGCATCAGTAATCTCTATAACGTCACCAGGTGAAACTTGAAAGCCAGGAACGTTAACAGTTTTTCCGTTAACTTTAATGTGCTTATGGGAAACAAGCTGGCGGGCAGCCGGAGTAGATGGCGCCCAATTAAGACGGAAAACAACGTTATCCAAACGAGACTCAAGGGCGATGATCATTGTATCTACCCAAGAAGCTGTTTTAACTTTTTTAGATTTTTTAACATAGTTACGGAGTTGAGACTCACGTAGACCATAGTTAAACATCACTTTCTGCTTCTCAAGAAGTCGAACAGTATAGTCCGAAAGCTTCTTACGTTGCATACCGTGCTGTCCTGGACCGTACGGCTTTCTTTCAAGTGCTCCGGCCTTACCAAGACCAGGTAGTTCTACACCTAGACGGCGTTGGATTTTGAAGCGAGAGCGCCCCATGTCGATTTTGGCCATAAATTCTCCTTAGGCATTAGCAGGAAACAATAATTTTTAATTCTCAAAATGGGAGCCTGCATTCCTCACACATTTGAGAGAGTCGGAATAATAGTTAAGTGCTAGGGATTTGGCAAACTTATAAAGCATTAAAACACATTAACACTGCGTGCCATCTTCGTTAGTAAGGCATCATAGGACATAATTTCAAAGGAAGATATGAAACTAGCTGCATTTTTAGTTCTTACTATCATTGTATTAGTAGGGACTTATTTAAACCATACAGGGGCATCCAAAGAAGTCCAGGTCATGATCGAAGATTCTGTCGGCAGCACCATGGCCTCTCCGGAGAAATGATGCCATCTCTTGCGGATTAGTTTTTTTGAATTTTCGGGAGAAGATTTCCCATTTCGATCGCTGCCATGGCGGCATCCCAGCCCTTGTTGCCGGCCTTCGTGCCTGATCTCTCGATGGCCTGCTCAATTGTGTCAGTTGTAATAACACCAAAGATCGTTGGAATTTTAGTTTTTAAAGAAACATGCGATATCCCTTTAGCCGTTTCTGAGCAGACGTAGTCGTAATGCGAAGTAGATCCTCGGATAACAGCACCAAGGCAAATAATTGCATCATATTTACCGCTTTCCGCCAAGGCCAGGGCCGCGACAGGAATTTCAAAAGCTCCGGGAACCCAAACTTCATCAATGTGTGCAGGATCTACTTCGTGGCGCTTGAGACAGTCTTGGGCCCCGCCAACAAGTTTTGAGACAATGAAGTCATTGAATCGTGCAGCAACAATCGCTATTTTTAATTTTGATCCGTTAAGTGACCCTTCAATTTTCATATGAACTCTTTTATTGATTAAAAATATTTTGTTTTAATAAATGCCCCAGCTTGTTCTTTTTTGTCTGAAGATATTGAGCATTTTTATAGTTAGGACTTATTTCGATGGATTCTCTTTCTACAATCTTGAGCCCTAGTTTTTTTAGAGCTGCAACTTTGATTGGATTGTTTGTCAGAAGCTTTACATTATCGATTTCAAAGTATCGCAGAATTTGCGCCGCCATTGTGTAGTCTCGAGTATCAACAGGAAAACCAAGATGAAGATTCGCCTCTGCGGTATCCATTCCTTGATCCTGGAGCTGATAGGCCTTTATTTTATTAAAGAGTCCTATGCCTCTGCCTTCCTGCCTGAGATAAATCAGTATTCCTGATCCGTTTTTTTCAATCATTTTCATTGAAAGGTTAAGCTGGTCCCCGCAGTCACATCTGTAGCTTCCAAAAACATCACCGGTAAAACACTCCGAATGGACTCTAAGAAGGGTTAAATCTTTTTTTAAATTTTCTCTGGACCCCTTAACGATCGCCACATGTTCCTGCTTCAGTATTTCAGAGCGGAAAATAGACATCGTGAACTCACCAAATTTCGTGGGCAAGGGTATGCTTTCAACGGAAGAAATAAGATTTTCTGTTCGCTTTCTATAATCAATGAGGTCTGAAATTGAAATCATTTTTAAATCATATTTATTGGCCAGATCACACAGTTCAGGAAAGCGGGCCATGGTGCCGTCTGGATTCATTATTTCACAAATAACACCCACTGAAGAAAGACCGGAGAGTTTGGATAAATCCACTGAAGCCTCGGTATGTCCGGGGCGCTCCAGAACTCCGCCATCTTTGGCAATGAGAGGAAAAATATGACCTGGACGAACGAAATTCTCAGATGATGCAAAATGATCTGTCATGAGTTTTATGGTATGAGATCTATCTGATGCTGAAATTCCTGTGCTGATTTTTTCTTTGGCATCAATACTGATTGTGAAGGCGGTTCCAAGATTTGCCGTATTGTCCTCAACCTGAAGTTTGAGATTGAGTTTTTTTGCAATCTCAGCTGAAACGGGTGTACAGATGAGCCCTCTACCTATCGTGGCCATAAAGTTTATGGCCTCTGGGGTAACCTTTTCGGCGGCCATTACGAAGTCACCTTCGTTCTCTCTGTCC
>CAXNNO010000258.1:0-4134 GCA_964203555.1 Bacteriovoracales bacterium | reverse complement strand
GAGATGCTCATAAGTATTCAAAAGTCCAAGGGTATTGAAGAGACGAAGATTATTGCTAATTTCAAAAATCTGCACATGCTGATGAAAAAAGATCTCAGTAAAATCCATGAGTCTCATGAACTTTCAATGGAAAATCCTGAAGTTTCGCTCTCATAATGAAAATCTATAAGTCAGAAGTTAAAAAGCTATTCTCCCGACCGACCACGTTGGGAGATTTCCTTTTGAAACTGACACCACTTTCTCCCGCTCAGCTTGATGAAATCGCCCTTAAAGGAGGAGTTTGGATTCAGCGTAGGGGAAAAGGGAAAATATTAAGAATTCGTCTCTTGAAAGAAAATATCGTCCCAGAAGATGTGATTCAACTCTTTCATGATCCCAGAGTTCTCAATCTACCAGAAGTTTCTCACCTTGATGTCGTTTATGAAGACGAAAACTACGGAGTGTGGATTAAACCAGTTGGTGTTGTTCCTCAGGGATCCCAGGCAAGTGACCATGCCTCTGTTCTTCGGTACGTAGAGAAAATTAAAAATAAAGAGGTCTACCTCGTCCATAGACTGGATCGGGAAACGTTGGGTCTCATGATCGTTGCTTATCATTCCAAGGCGGCGGGCCTTTTAAGTGATCTGTTTGTGAAAAATCAAATCCAAAAAGAGTATCAGGCAATTGTTCTGGGTGAAATGGTTTCCGGTCACAAAGAAACAATAAAAGCTTCTCTGGATGATAAAGTCGCCATCACTCACATAGAGGTTATGTCTTCCAATCATGGTCAAAGTTTTCTTAAGATTCGTATTGAAACAGGTCGCCTTCATCAAATCAGACGACACTTGGACTTTATTGGCCATCCCGTTATGGGTGACCCCAAGTATGGAAAGGGCAATAAAAATAGAGAAGGCCTCAAATTAGTGGCCACTTCTCTGTCATTTATGGACCCTTGGCTTAAAAAATTTCAAAAGTTCCAGGTTCCATCCATCAATAATTTGGGTTAATTCAGCTCTGAAATCGCCAAACATTCGAAATTCCAAGTAGGTGTCAAACTTCTACACATAATAGTCATTTTTACTAAAAATCCACTTCGCTAAGGCCCCATTCTCAGAATAATTTAAAATCACCCTATTAATCTGGGAGTCATTTTATGTTCAAGCCATGCCTGTTTCTTGTATCGACCCTTATCACTGGTTCAGTGTTTTCAGCTGTCAGTTTTGAGGAAAAGAAAAATCGCATAGAGTATCTTGAGGAACTCACCTCAAGTGCCGTCTCAATGAATATTGATGCTTATCGAAGAGAGCTTCAATATGAAAAAAAGAATCTTCCAGTTGAAAAACGGGCGAAAATTGAGGCGAATCTCCTGGCCGAAAAAATCAAGGTGCAGATTCAAAGAGCTTATGACGCAGCATTGACCTCAGGAAATCACCAAGAAGCCGCCCAGGAAGTAAGAACTGCCATCGAAAAGGATCTTGCACTTATATCCCCAGAACTTCGGAAAGAGATAAGAGAGATATCTTTAGAGACTCTTGGGAATATTCAACAGGGAGAAATCAGTCAGCATTTAGACTTGGAGAATGTTGAAAAAATCATGCTTAAAAATGTTCTCGAGCGAGCTGACTTTTTTAATAAAGAAGGCGAAGAGATTCATCAAACGGCGATGTTAACTGATGGAGACCCTGCAGGAAATGCAGACAGAAGTGAATATGATTCAAAAACAGCTATTTTGGAATCGCTGGTCTCAGATCTTCCAGGTGCAACTTTTGGCTTTAAATCAAATACCGGTATAAAATCTGATAGCATTACTTCTCTAGACTCAAAAATCAGCCTTCAGGTAAAGGTTAATTTTCTCGGTATTTCACTCGAAGCCGGTCCAACTATTTCTTTTAGTCGTACCTATAATACAAGTGCCGTACTGATTGCCGAGGGATTAGGGCCTTTCCTTCTTCCTGATGGTCACTTTGATTTTTTAAAGCGTGATAGAACCGGAAATTCCATTGTTCAAAATGGTATTCATCAAAAACGCCCGATTCTCTTTTCCTGTCGTGCCGCTTTAGGTTTTGAAAGTGCGTACTCAGGTCAGGGAGGATTTTCAGTGATGGGAATGGGTGGAAGTGTTTCGGTTAGTCAGAGGTATTCAAATTCGGTTCATCTTGACTCTCGTCGGCTGGCCGTGCCTGAGTACATCGATGGCAAGTCGGTCACTCTCAATATGCTCAATCGACTGTGTCACTCAGATTTCCTTAAATCAAGAATTACCAATACTATGAACGTAACGGACTCATTAAATGTGATGATGAAAAATGTCATTCAAGGTCTAAGTTTTTCTCATCCCAAGACCAAATGCATGACTGATAATCATTGCTTAAATTGGTTCAATACGAAGGTGATTGCTCTGGCCAGATATAATAATCAACCAAGATGCGTGGAAGAGAAAAGAGAGAAGTACCATGCTTGCGAATTGCGGGGACTTGAGGGGCAAAATTGCACTGTCCTGAACTCGCAAGGTAAGCTCGTTTCCGATGGTGTTTTTGAATTCACTTGTGATGCCGGACTTACATGTGTCAAGGTCCAGGAAGAGGGGTGGTTTAAGGGTTGGGATTTATATCGCTTTGCCCGAGGTAAATGTTTGCCAGGAAATAGAAAATCTAATTAATTGAGGATCTCAAGGAGAAGTTTATTAACTTCTCCTTCCAGTTGTTCTGATGTTCCGGAATTATCGATAACTAAATCAGCTTTCATCTTTTTGTCTTCTATGTTCATTTGTTGATTAATGATTTCTTTGGCGATGTCTTCAGTGCATTGATCCCTTGCTACGAGCCTTTTGAATTGGATTTCTCCTGGTGCATAAACCACAATGGACAAGTCAACTTTGATGTTCAGGTTTTTTTCAAAAAGAAGTGGAATATCATAAAGATAAAAATCCTGATCAGGCACTTCCCTAGAGGCTTCCCTGAAAACCTCAGGTAAACGGGCATAAATAAAGCTCTCCACTCTGTCCTTGATCGAGGGATCTTTAAAGAATAACTCTCTTAATTTCTTGAAATTGATTTGTCCGTCCCACGCTTCAGGAAAGATTAATCTGACAAAATCTTTCGCCTCTTGTGTATCATAAATTTTTTTCACCAATTGGTCGGCGTCTAAAATATGAAGTCCTTTCGATTTCAAGATTTTTGAGACCGTACTTTTCCCAGTGGCTATCCCCCCTGTGATGGCAATGATCGGCCTTTGTAAATGATAAAGGCGGGCATCAGGTGAAAGACTTATAAATTCTTTTTTTAACTTCATCATCGTTTTTTTATCTTGATCCAGTACTCTTCCAGGTCGGTCTGCGGAGTATCCTCCAATTTTCTTCCTGACGCTTTTACCAGATCTTCAACCTTTTGAAATCGGCTTATAAATTTTTTGTTCGCATCCCTTAGGCATTCTTCGGGGTTAAGATCCAGATGACGTGCCAATTGCGCTACACTAAAGAGGAGATCCCCCATTTCTTCTTTGATTTTCTTCTTATCAATATTTCTCGAGGGGTTGATCTCTTCTTTTAATTCATTTAATTCTTCTTCCACTTTCATCAATACTTGAGAGTGATTTTCCCAGTCAAAATTAACGGTGGTCGATTTCTTTCCGATCTTAAATGCAGACATCAGTGCAGGAGCGTGGAGATAGCTCTCATCAATTGAATACTTCTTTTCTCCCTTTTCAGTCTTTTTGATTTCCTGCCATTTTTGAATAACTTCTTCAGAAGTGAGTTTTTCTTCCTTTAAAGTAAAGACATGGGGATGACGTCGAACCAGCTTATCTGCAAGATTCTTTGCCACCGTTTCTAAATTAAATTCCTTTTTTTCCTCACCTAGAGAAGCATGAAGCAGAACCTGAAATAAAACATCACCTAATTCTTCTTCCATCGATTTTGAGTTCTGCTTTTCCACTGAATCGATAAATTCAAACGATTCCTCGATCAGATATTTAAGGAGACTCTCATGAGTTTGCTGGAGATCCCAGGGGCATCCCGTTTTCGGGTGACGCAAGGCCTTGACGACTTCAATACATTTTTCAAGTTCCGGATAGGCCATCTAAAACCTCTTGTCTTGCACTAGATTTATTATAAGGATAACATGACATTTATGAAGAGACACTCTTTCCTGATTGTGA
>CAXNNO010000257.1:0-4140 GCA_964203555.1 Bacteriovoracales bacterium | reverse complement strand
TGACAGCTGTTATCGGAGTCAGGAGAAGAAAAAGAAAATTGGTGAGATCAATATTTTTAAAGCTGTATTTATTCACTCATACCTCAAAAGTGGTGTTTCATTTACTAAATGATTTCTTAGTTCAGTAAATATGACTACGAGAAAATGATGAACACGTGAAAAACCTGTTATGCGTCATAAGCTCTTGTTCCCCTAATCTTTCTTAATGTGAGAAGCGAGTTGACCAAAGAGGTCGATCTCAAGGAAGATTTATCTATTAACTATTCATTCGACCGGATCTTCCATGAAATTCTTTTTATTTTTAAGTCTTATCCTGCCTCTTATGGCGAAAGCACAAAGGCAGAAGATTGATCCCATTTCTTTTGGAACCGTCAAACTGGCCGAGGATCGCCTTCCCATAGACCTCAGCTCTTTTACCATAAAATCTCAAGGTAAATTTGCAGTCAAGGCGAGGATCGTAAAAGACACTCTCCAGTGGATCAGGTTAGATAAGTCACTCCTGGTTCCAAGGGCGCTCCTTGAAGTGAGCTTCAAAGATCAAGGCCCTCATGAATTCACCTGGGAATATGCGTATCAAAAAATTATTCCTTTATTTAACGAGAAAAATGGCACCTATGAAGCAAGAATCTTTGTGTCTTTATTTGAATCCCTTCCTCTCGTTCTTCTTGAGAAAGATAAAAAGGTCAATATTTTAAGGATACGGCCAACTTCACAAAAGCGATCTCATCTCGTCGATTTTTCCTGTGCTCCCTACTTTGTGGAAGTTGAAAGCATCGTGGATGACTTTATTTCTGTTGGCTGCAAAATTCAGCGAACAGGTAAATTTGGCTCGGAGAAGCTCTATCTGGAGGTTCTTTTCACCTCCGCCTCTTATCGACTTAAAGATCTCTCAGATCCTCCTTACTTAATTGTTTTTCATAAATCGGGTGAATCAAAAATATCGATGATCAATAATGAAGGGAAAGAAGAGATCGTAACCATTAGAGCAAAATTGCCTGAAAAACTTCCTCGCCTGAAGCTTGCCGGGGGATTTGGGCCATATCTTCTTGCGACGAAAAATACAGCTGATGAAAAAAAGTCAGAAATTGCCCCAACAGCGATGCTGTATGGAAATTTTTCGCTCAATGAATCAACCTCACTGAGATTTTTTGATTCCTATTCAAAAAATATTTCAACCTTTCATAATTGGGGAGTTTATTATGCCTGGGATCTGGCAGAATTTTGCGACCAACGCTGCCTTTTGACCTCACTGATCGGGGCCCAGGGGGTGGATTACCGTTATTCATCTGAAACGTCCTACCAATCAGAAATTATCTACCCTCAGGGATTTGAATTTATCTACAAGCATCCCTTCGGAAAACTGAATTACCGATTTTCATATGGCATGTTTGCCAGTTTTTCAGGCCTATATGACTACCAAAACATCTGGGTAAGATACGGCAAGGGTTATTTCTGGGAGTTTAACTACATTGAGTGGGAACGGGAAAACCAAGGAGCTGCGATGTATGGTCTGTCGATCGGCTTTCCGATCGGTGCTTTCTTCTAATGACAACTATTCACTTGTGATTCCGATTTAAGATCATTTTTATGATCATAAACTTTCATCACCCTGAAGGTAATGGTCATCAATCCGATCGCCATAAGACTGATAGCATAGGTTTTAGGTAGCTTGTTTTTTAAAGGTCTTAAAAATCTTTGAATTATTTTTGGTGCCACAATCATACTGGGAACGGTGCCGAGCCAGAAAAAAAACATAGAACTAAGTGCATGAGTTGTATTTTGTAATGTGACCGTTCCAAGAACCACTCCGTAAAGTAATCCGCAAGGAAGAAGAATTGAAATGAATCCGGTGAAAAAAGATTGACTGACATTTTTATTGTCGCGAACAAGCTTGATCCATAAGGCTGTGTACATTTTTCTCAACATACCCGGAACTGGCAGCTCTGGCCTCATTCCTTTGAAATTTTGAAATCCCCAAAAAATAAACACCAACCCCATGATCAAAGGAGGGATGATTGAAAGATACCCAGGGAGATTTTTTAAACTTAAAAAGCTTCCTAAAGCGCCTGAAAAAAAACCAAGTCCAAGGTATCCACCAAGCCTGCCAAATTGGTAACCAATCACATCCCTGGACCTTCCACAACTGGCGGTGACTAACCCTCCACACATGCCCGCACAGTGAAGGCTGCCACCGATGCCGGCCAGAAACGAAACCCACGGCAGATAAGTCGTAAAATCTCCCAAAAGGCTAATAATTTGGTCCGACAAGAGTCACTTCCTTGGTGGATAGAATTTCATTGGTCAAAAAATCCACGGCACTTACATTGATGTGCAGTCCTCCATTCACTAAGATCCGCTTTGGAAACTTGAAAAAAAGAACAATCTTCTTATCTGGCACACTCACAATGGTTGGATGAGAGTGAGTGATGGCCTGAATCTCCCTGCCCCATTTGGGATCCATCACCTTAAACCCGATAGTGAATTTTTTTTTCCCTTGATGGCTTAATTTTAACGTGAAGTGATTCACCACAACTTGACCTGACTCAATAACCTGATAAGGAATTTTTGAGCGTAAAAAAACCATATTAAGACTGGTGCTTAATTGTAAAAAATAAAAAAAGAAGAAGACAAATAATATCAGGATGGATGCGTAGATGGCGGATCTGAGAGTTATCCTTTTTCTCACCTTACCCATAATCTCATTTTCTGAACTATAACGGATAAGACCATTGGGTCTTTTGATTTTACTCATGATCTCATCACAAGCGTCAATGCATTGAGTACAGGCAATGCACTCAAGCTGCGTCCCACGGCGGATATCGATGCCCGTCGGGCAGACCTTTACGCATTTGTAACAATTGATACAATCTCCCTCTTTTGATCGACCTGGGTCGCCGCCTCGTTTGGCATCATAAGAAATGACCAGAGAGTTCTCATCCATCATCACTGACTGCATTCTTCCGTAAGGGCAGGCGATGATACAAAACTGCTCCCGAAACCAGCCAAAATCCAGAAGGAGGATGGCGGTGATAATCAAGGTGATCATAAAAAGCTCACGGCTTTCAGAAGGATTGTGCATTGTGATTTGAAACAATTCTCTGGGGCCGACAAAGTAACCGATAAAAGTGTGAGAGACATGGAGAGAAATCACTAGAAAGAAAATCCACTTGAGAGTTCTTCTGAGAAGTTTATTGAAAGTCCATGGGGCCTTATCAAATTCTCTTCTTTCACGTGCCTTGCCCTCAAAAAATGTTTCAATTTTCATGAAAATAGTTTGAATAAAAACGGTCTGCGGACAGGCCCATCCGCACCAAACCCGACCGAAAAGACTCGTAAGAAATCCCACCAGGAAGATTCCTGAGGCGATCATGAGGAAAAATAAAATCGGCTCAACGCCATGAAGAGTGGATCCAAGAAATGTGAACTGCCTCTGGGAGATGTTGATCATCAGGGCCGGTTTACCGTTAATATAAAACCATGGAAGAACGAGGTAGAAAAGGATGAGAAACCAGTAAAATTTCGCTCTCCTCTCTTTCCAGACACCCTGAACATCCTCAGGATAGAGGAAAACTCTCTTACCATGTTCATCAGTCGTCGCCAGACGTTCCGGGTCCAGTTCAAAGATATTCTTACTCTTCAACTTTCTCCCCCTGAGGAGCTTTCCCGTTAGGTTGATGAGTATTCTTGAGGCCAGTGACAAAGGCCACGGCCTCGTACATTTCATCTTTGGTCATGAGCTCCGACCATGCTGGCATTCCATTCTCTTCGTTTCCATTAAACACAACACTATAGATTGACTCAGGGGTACTCTTTGCAAGTAACCAGTACTTATCCGTAAGGTTTGGACCGATATCCCCTTTGCCATTCACTTCATGACAAGACTGACAGTTATTTTCAAAAACAACCGCCCCTTTTTTCACCCCGTTCTGGGACAAAATATCGTTATAATGATCAAGACTAAATGCTGCGTTCAATCTCCTGAATTCGGCCTGAATCACTTTCACTTTTGCGTGACTGACTTTAAATTCATCTTTGAGGCTTCTTCCGGACAAAAACTCATAATAAATCAGATACCCTACTGAATAAATCATCGCGGCATAAAAAATAAAATTCCACCAGGCGGGCAAGGGATGATTTAAT
>CAXNNO010000256.1:0-4144 GCA_964203555.1 Bacteriovoracales bacterium | reverse complement strand
AAAAATTATCAAACTGTTGGAGGAATTTTTTTCCTGACCATGCCTCTCGAATACCGGGTCTTAGCTAAATACCTCAAAGAGTTCATTTAATAAATTTTCTTCCCCTACAACCCAGACTACATCATTTAACTGAATTTTAAGGTCAGTGTCTGGATTGATGATTCTCTGATTAGATCGCTCAACTCCGACAACCGTTGCGTGGAAACGGTCACGGATCCCAGAATCACGGAGTGAAACACCGGTGAGTTTACAACCTGGGCCGATAGTGAGGTGTCTTAATCGATAGTTAGAACTATCCGGTATAAGTGATGTCAGCGAAGATGGAATTTCAAGCTCTGGACGGGCCTTGTCGAGCTGCTCATCGTTACCAAGGACGGTGAGAATATCGGCCGGAAGAATAAGTTCATATGATCCTGGGGCAATGATTGTGTGGAGACCTCGTTTAATCGCTACGATATTAACGCCGAATCTCTGCCTGAGATTTGCCTTGAGTAAGGATGAATTGATGAGGTGGGCATTCGGATGAACCTGAATATCGACAAGATGTGAATTCCATGGAGCAAGACCTGATAAGACATGAGGATCATTTGTGGGCCCTCTTTTATTAAAGGTTGCCAGAAATTTTTTCTCTAACCACTTATATTGGGATTCTAATTTCTTAAAGAGTAAAAAATAGATCAACATGAGAGACAATAGAGTCGCTAATAAAATAATTTCAATTGGAAAATATTTAAAACTTAATATTCCAATCCAAACAGATGTCAAAATAGGAAGGAAAAGAACCACGATCGCCTTTACCAGGTTTTTTTCTTTTCTAATCGTTAAGTAATGACCCCTGGAAGTGAAAATCATTCCCCAGATAAAGGGAAGGGAGAGAAGAAACGATATGAGCCAAGTGAGATGGGGCCGCCACTCACCAATCATCTCGCTGAATGGTATCCTTTCGGCAGTAATATGCTTAAAACAGAATTTATAGATAAAAGTTACGATGATTCCATTTATCGTCCAACGGACAAAAACCAAGAGTAGATCCTTGTCCTTAAAGTGATTTCCCTTCCTGTGATTGCACCATATTGAATAACGTTCAATAATCTGTTTGAATTTCCAGGGAAGCTTTCTGTCCGCCCAATCTGCAATTGCGCCTGAGTTTTTTATTAAATAAGGTGTTGTAAAGGTTGTTATTAACGAAACAGCTACAGCGATCGGGTAGAGTCTCTCGCTAATTGCCTTCATGGAAATGCCCAGTCCGGCAATAATAAATGAAAACTCACCAATTTGAGCAAGACCTAAACCAACCTGGATAGAATTCTTTAAGGACTGACCCGTGATCAGGGCCCCAAATGATGTGATAAAGATTTTTCCGATGATCGTAATAAAACAAAGTAAGAGAATTGTTTCTTTGTATTGCCACATAACTTTTGGATCGATCATCATTCCTATTGAGACAAAAAATATGGCACCAAATAGATCTCGTAGTGGCGCCATTAAGCTCTCAATCTGGTGGATGATTTTGGTTTCGGCCAGGATCGAACCCATGATGAATGCACCCAATGCAGCTGAATACCCCAAACTTACGGCCAGTACCACCAGACCAAGGCAGAGGCCAATAGAAACGAGGGTTAACATTTCATTATTTTCTGTCTTTCCAACGTAGGTAATGAGTCTTGGAACAACGAAGTATCCTGTAACGAACCAACTTCCAGTAATAACGATCAAATTTAAGGATGCTGTCGCCAGATTAAGAACAGAGAAACTTTCAGAAGAGGCTATGGTTGTTAGTCCTACCAAAAGTAAAATGGCAAATAGGTCTTCAACGATAAGAATTCCGAAAATCAGGCCCGCAAATTTATGTGTTTTGAGTTTCAGTTCCTCCAGCGCCTTAATGGCAATCGTCGTCGATGAAATTGATAACATCGCCCCGAGAAATAAACTGTCCATCGAAGACCAGCCTAACCAGGTCCCTATCCCATATCCGAGGATCATAAAAAAAGTGACTTCCAGTCCGGCGGACACACCAGCTGTGAGGCCTACGCTTAATAGTTTTCTAAAACTGAATTCAAGCCCAAGGGTGAACATTAAAAAAATGACTCCGAGTTCGGCCCACGTTTGAATACTGGGAATATCCTTTACCAACTGAAATGGGGGAGTATAAGGCCCGACTATCACCCCGGCCAAAATGTAACCCAGGACGACAGGTTGACGAATTTTTTGGAACACTAAGCTCATGAATCCTGCAACAGCAAGAATGATTGCCAGGTCAAAAATGAGTGGGGCGAGATGCATAAAGGTCTTTTCTCTTTTATTTTATATTCACGGTTTTGGGATTTTTCAATTCAGACGAATCGAAAACTTGACCATCTTGTCCAATGGCCTCCATTTTTACACTTTCTTTTTTAAATTTTGTGACCCAGAAATGCGCGACCGACGTTGCCTTGGCGAGATACCATCTTTCTGGGTGCACTGGTCTCGGGGCGATGCCAAAGCAGCCGTCCCCTAAGTAGAGCACTCCATTTTTAGCATCTCGCTTGCCGGCCCTGATTCGATGAGTGCGTTTTAAAGAATGATCATGATGTTCCAAGGCAAAAGTTAAACCTCTATCAAAAACCGGACCCCAGAACTTTCGCAGATGTGAGGAATGCTCGTCTTGAAAATCTCGATGACTGGGATACAAGGGCACGTGATAGGCCGCAAAGCGGTAGGGGACGTCCTTGTACTTTGTCAGATTCTTTAGTATCCACGGGACTTGTTCTTCAACGGAGGCGATGTGTCCCGAATCTAAAATCATGAGAACAGCAAGTTTTCCAAGTTCTCTTGAAAAATAAGTTTTTTTCTCATCTTGCTGGAAAAACTTTAAAAAAAAAGTTGCGTCACTGCTCTTGGCGTTCCACCCGCCTTTGACTTCATGATTACCAATGGCAAGAATCATGGGGATGGTGAATCCATCGGGAGTCACCATCGCTTCTTCCCAGTGATTTAACCATAAATCCCATAGGCCAATGTTGCGTAGTTCACCATCATCGTAGGCAAGATCCCCTCCGAGCACGGCCAAATCCGGTGAAAAACCTGCAGACTTAGTAAGGAGCATTTTCGTTTCTCGGGTAACGGATAAATCGCCTCCCGAAACCATGGTAACGAGATTGGGATTTTCTCCTAAAGTTCGGAATTTTTTTTCTTTAGTACGATTATTTTTTCCGTCATGTATAATGAAATAATAGGGTGAGGCCGGTTTTAGTCCTCTGAGGGAAAACCTATGAACGCAACGTTTTAGTTCCTGATAACATATGGTTTCGGTCGGTGGAGTTTTTTTAGCATTTTGGATTGAAACATTTTTAGTATTGGAAATGTAGGCATGGACATTGGAAGTCTCTATCGGACTATGAAAACCGATGGTCATGGTATGACTCAGATTTTCATGGTCCCAGTATAAATACACGTGCGAGGGAGATTGGGCATAAAGTGCTGAGGACATGGCCAGTGTAAAAAGTAAGAATAATTTTTTTAAAATCAAAAGATTCCTCGATGGGTTTTAATTTGTTAAATCGGTGTTTATGATCTCATAGGAAGTGCTGAAAAATTTCGAAAAAAATGTAAAACTCTACTTTAGGCCGATCTTTATTGTCGGGTTTTTATTCATGGGAGATGTTTGATTAAATGAAAAAAAATACGTGCCTTTTTTTAATACTAACTTATATGAGCTGTATTCATTATGGTTACTCCAAGACTCATGAAGTTGGCATTTCTGAAAAAGTTTCTTTTTCGGTAGGAGATGTCATCAAATTAAAGGGAACTGATTATTCTGTAAAGATTGGTTTAGTCCCTGGCACCGAATGCGCTGTTCCTGGTTTTAATTGCGGTAGTGGATATCGGCCTCCTCATCCAAGCTACGACATTGAATGTGGAATGGTAAGTCCCTGTCCTTATATTTTAATGGACTACCCCGTTGATAGCACGACTGGATACTTAACAATCGAAACTGAAGAAAGCTGCACCAAGAACAGACTAAAAAATTGTTTTCTTACTTACGCCAGGCAATTTACGACTGACGAAGGATGTATGAAACTAAAGTCGCCGTTTAGCCGTTATCATTGTCTGGAGCTATTCAACGATTCTAGACGACCAGAAAATAAGACTCTTTGTGAGCAGT
>CAXNNO010000255.1:0-4176 GCA_964203555.1 Bacteriovoracales bacterium | reverse complement strand
CTCACTTCAAAATGCTATGGCTGGAAAACCCTTCAGGAAGAACACTGGAAATTACGCCGCAAAGTCCAGACCAAAAACTTGATATCGATATCACGAACGGATCAATTAATATTAAGGGTAAATCGGAAACAAAATCTCAGAGCGGAGTTTCTTATTCTCAATTTTCTAATAGTTTCAATGTGCCGGGTGATTGTGATTCTTCCAGAGTTAAAATGGAACAAAAAGATGGAAAAATATTGATCCAGTTTCCTTATGTTCAGCCGAAGAAAGTCGCTCCTAAGCCTCAAAAAGACAGGGTCCCGATCAGGCCCTCGGATAATGACGTTCAAATCTAAACGATCGAAAAGACTCAGGAAAGAAAAGGGCATAATTTTCCTAATGATTAAGCCGATAAAGCCGAAGAGAGGGGCAAGAGACAAAACACCTTTTGGAGGCCTCAAATGACTAAAACAATGGCATTACTTTTCGTTCTTGGCCTGATGGTGAGTTGTGCTTCTCATCGTACTGAACGAGGGATCTCTTCAGTGGGAGAGCCTGAGGTCAAGCACGGCTACTACGAAAGATCAAATATGGGGTCGAGGTACTAAGTTTTATTGTTTTTTAACCAATCCGGGATGTCAGAGACTTCCTCCAATACCCTTTTATAAGAATCCAGACGAGAAAGGATGAGTTGGTTCTCTCTTAGGTGGGGATCAAGATTTTGATAAAAACATCCTTTCGAGTTTTCATCATGAGTGCAATTGCTTGAGAATTTACATTTTGAAGACCATTCATTGACGTCTGAAAAGCAAAAAAGAAGTTCTTCTTTAGTGAGGTCACTAAGTGACATCGATCGAATACCCGGAGAGTCGATAAGGGTGAATTTCTCCGCATCAATTAATTCCGCCCAGGTCGTTGTGTGAGCTCCCTTTCCGATTTTACCCAGCTCTCCGCTCAGTAACTGCACTTTGCCATCAGTAAGGGTTGTGATGAGGCGACTTTTGCCAACTCCCGAGTGGCCCAGAAGGATGGCCGTCTTATTCATGAGTTCCGTTCTGAGGTTTTCATATCCAAGTTCCAACCGAATCGGTTTATCATCTGGTTTTTCCGCTGAAACCTCAAAACATTTAACATTCAGCCATTTCAGGCGATCTGATTCGAAGTGGATATCAAATTCAGATTCATCATAAAGATCCATTTTATTAAAAATAAGATAGGCCGGGATATTCCAGTAATCCGATCGTGCAAGATACCGGTCGACCAGGCCTCGCTTATAGCTGGGTTTTCCCGCACTGACGACCACGACCATGACGTCCACATTAGACGCGATGACTTTCTTTTTTTGTTCTCTGGGCAGATTGCGGAAAATAGAGTTTTTACGTTCTTCGGTGGCCTCAATAATCCATTCCTCACCGCCCTGGGGAGATGTGGAAATTTGAACCCAATCTCCCACAACCAGGTGATCTTCTTTGAGTAGGGTGGCCAGTGCCGTTGCGGAGACAACTTCTTTCGTGTCTTCACGCTGGCAGTCAAAATGTCTTTTGGAGGATCTGAAAATACGCGCCTTGATAGTCATTTTGATAAGCTACCATAAAAACCTAGCTCCTTCGATTGACAAGATTGATTATGGACATTAAAGTGATTTTCTAAATCTCTGAACAGTTAAACCCCTTGGAATCAATGGATTTTCCTAGGTTTAGAGAGTAAGCGCACCGGTAGCTCAGTTGGATAGAGCAACCGATTTCTAATCGGTAGGTCACAGGTTCGACTCCTGTCCAGTGCGCCATTTAAATTCTTCTTCAACTTCAAAGACCTACAAAGAACGCCAGATACGACTATCGAACTTCTTCCATCAGTTAATACATAACGAATCTTTATATTTTGAATTTTTGAAGTCATTCTTTCTCGGGTAGATGAAGCGAGAAAACTCAGTGTTAATTTGTTGTTTTTTCAAGAACTGGAGTGAATCGTCTTTTACTGTAAAAATGATGGCCGAGGAAGCGCATGGAGCCTTTCCACCATTCCAGTTTGCGATTCCAATCTCAGACAGTCCATCGTCGTTCAAATCTTCAACAAACTTGTCTTTGGTTACAGGAATGAAGTTCGCCTGATTCCAGAGTTCATCGAATTCATCGACAAAAGTTTTATCCCATAGAATTTTATCCTTCTTCCTCATGAAAATTCTAATTTTGGCATTAGTTTCTTCGCTTGGAGAGTGATAAGAAATCAGAATTTCGTTCCCATTGGGAAGTTTTAAAAATCTCTTCTCTTTCAGAGCTTCGACGTAAGGATCAGGGTCTCTTGCGAAGACGTTCAACGATAGAATCATTATAAAGGTTAAGTACTTTATGAGCATAGGCTTCTCCATCATCATTCCAGTAGTAGTAACCTTTAAGCATATTAAAAAGATTCTTCTTTGCGCCAGTTTTTGGTTTTGTGAATTTGTAGCTTAACCAGCGAATGCCAGCAGCGATATTAATGACTGGATCAGTAAGATCGCTCATCTCAAGATCAAGATAATTATTTTTTAGGTTATATTGAGAATCTTCAGATTTTCCATTTAGGTCTTTTCTGGTTGTATTTGTGACTTGCATGAGTCCAATAGCAGAACTGCCAAGAAGATTCGTTCTGACTGCGGCTTTAAATCGAGATTCAATAGCGATGATCGTTTTTATTAAAAAAGGATCAAGGTCATCTGGAAATTTTAATCCTTGCTCTTTCCAAAAATTGAGCCAGAACTGGATGACAGAATCAAGCTCAGGAAATTCACCATAGCCTTTGACCTTGCCAAGATTTGGATACTCTTGATCTCCGTGCCAATAAAGATAAAGCAGATTTTCTGGAGGAAGAACAATCTTTTTACCCCGATTCTTACGAAGGTGAGCTTTTACAAAGTATTTAATTCCATTTTTGGAAATACGGGCCTGCCTCTTCACAACGTGTGAACCAGGAGGTGCCATTTTTAAAGTAGGCGGTCGCTTAGTGAGACTCATTTACGCAGCTTTCTTGAGTCTTTCTAGACCATCAAGGATAAAGACCCTTATCAAGACTTGATAGGGGATACCTTGCTTCTCTGCAACAGATTTGAGTTCTTGGATAGTGACTTCATCCAAAGCAACACTCGTAGGTTTCTTGCGAGAATCCTTATAGCGTTTCATGGCCGCAAGAATTTTCTTCGAATCCAGTTCGTTGTCGGTGTCATAATCCTTATGTGATTTTACGTAAGATTTCTTCATACGATTGTTTCTCCTTCTTATGAGCTGGACGGGTACTGATAACTCGTACTCTTCCTTCTCTTAGAGTGAATGCTATTTGTAAAAGTTTGCCGTTGATTGTTGGACCAACTAAGCCAAGACGTTGTTCATTGACTGGGGGACTAATTTGAAACCCAAGAGGGAGTGCCATACCTGATCTGAACACGGCTTCAACTTCTTCAATTGAGATGCCGTGTTTTTTCGAATTTTTAGTAAGATTACCAGCATCCCATTCAAATTCAAAATGGGAGGTTTCAAGTATCCAGAATAGTAGCCATTCAATAAAAAAATCCATTGAGCCATATAGCACTATCCTAGCACTATATTTATAGTGCTAGGATAGTGTTTTTTCAAGAAAGGTAGATAAGCCCCTAAAATGACGACGTGTTTTTGATAGGATAAGGCAGTCAATGAGTGGTACACCGCGCAAGCGGTTGCGAAGTCCACCACTCGGGTGCGCCATTTAAAAAACTAGACGAACAATTTCATTCCATTACCTGCGCGCACATAGCGGATCTTTGTACTTTGAATTCATAAATTCGTTCTTTGTTGGATAGATTTGTCGAGAGAACTCCGAGTTGATCTCTTGCTTCTTTAAAAATTGTAGTGAATCTTCCTTCACCGTAAAAATAATTCCAGATGATGCACATGGGGCCTTTCCGCCATTCCAGTTTGCAATTCCAACTTCCGGAAATCCATCATCATTTAAATCTTCAAGAAATTTGTCTTTAACAACAGGGATAAAATTTGCGTGATACCAAAGCTCATTATGGGCATCGATAAAACTTTTATCCCATAAAACCTTATTCTTTTTCCTCATGAAAATTCTAATTTTCATCTCATCTTCAGAAGAAAAATAGGAGATAAGAATTTCCCTCCCGTCAGGAAGTTTTAAGAGTGTCTTTTTAGCAAGGGCCTCAACATAGGGATCAGGGTCTGTTGC
>CAXNNO010000254.1:0-4181 GCA_964203555.1 Bacteriovoracales bacterium | reverse complement strand
TGAATAAACTTCAATAAGGAGCGATATCAAATGGAAATGATGTTTGTCTTAGGTGCCCTGGCGGCGATGTTGGTAACGAGTCTGGCCTTCCAACATTCCTCGTACAAGAAAATAAAAGTCTCACTAAAGTAAGAGGCCCTTTTGGGCCTCTTACTTTTATTGGCCTCTACAAATTGGCCTTTACAAGATCAGAAGCACGCTTACCATCAAAACGTCCTTTTATCTGGGGTTGAAGCTCTTTCATGATCGCCCCCATTTCTTTGACCCCTTTGGCCTTAATCTCATTAATCAATGACACAACTTCAGACTCGTCCATCGCTTTCGGTAAATAGGTCTTGATGACATCCATTTCTTTGAGAATTTTATCATGTGCTGGTGTTCCGGCCTGATACATTTCCAGAGAGTCCTGAAGTCTCTTTGCATGGCCAATAGCTACTGATAATTCATCTGTGGGCTTAGTGGATGTGTTATTTTTAATAAATTCAGCTTTTAGCATTCGTAAAGAATCCAGCCTTTCCTGCTGCTTGGCCTTCATGGCCTCTTTAATGTCATTGTTTACTTGTTCCATAAGAGTCATAGCGACCTACCTTTTCATATTTTCCATGTGAAGTTCTAAAGTCATATCTTTGTGTGTTCTAAGAAATTGATAAAGTGTTTGAAGCTCATCAATGCTTTTACTTTCTAAGCGATATTTCTCGTCCATGTATTGCGACTTTCCTTTAAAGCCCGACTCCTTAAGAAGTCGATTGACGATTTTTTGAGCGTCTTTATCAAAACCAGTCGTTAGGGTGAGAGTCATTTTTTTTGCTTTAAGTCCGGAATTTTCTATTTCTGATTCTTTCATACCCCTAAAACCGATGCCACGCTTACCCATATTTGTTCTGAGGATATCTAAAACGGTTTTTATTTTCATTTCATCTTCAGCGCGAATCTCTATGACTTTATCTTTTTCTTTGTACTCTGCCTTGGCATCAGAGCCCTTAAAATCAAACCGCCCACTTATGACTTTCTCAGTATTCTTGAGAGCGTTCTGGAGTTCCATTTCATCAATACGTGAAACTAAATCAAATGATGCCATAATGTCCTCTATCTTATTTGTCCGTTTCCCTTCACAAGAAAACGAGTTGTTGTCATCTCTTTTGTACCCATTGGGCCATAGGCATGAAGCTTAGATGTCGATATCCCAAGCTCGGCCCCCAAACCCAGTTCTCCTCCATCATTAAAACGAGTTGATGCATTTAAAATAATGGCAGATGCATCCAAAGCATTCAACATGTCCTCAATCGTTCCGGGATCTTTGGCAAGAATCGCCTCAGTGTGATGAGAACCATGGTCTTGAATGTGCGCAATCGCCTCCAGGTGATCTTTAACGATTTTTACAGAGATAATTTTATCGAGATATTCGGTTTGATAATCCTTCTCCGTCGCCCTAATCGCATGAGGAGTAAGTTCCTGGGTTTTATCGCAACCCCGAAGTTCCACCCCGGCCGCCCAGAGGGCCTCTAAAATATTTTTATTATCAGGGTACTTCTCATGAAGAAGAAGTGACTCAAGTGCATTGCAGACACCGGGTCTCTGGGTCTTGGCATTTAAAATGATGGGAATAACTTTTTCTTTCTCAGCATCTTCATGAACATAAAGATGACAAAGCCCTTTATCATGGGCAACGACCGGCATGGTCGCATGCTTTTTCACATACTCAATCAATGTCCCACCACCTCTTGGAACGACAAGGTCTATGTACTGCTGAAGTTTCAAAAGTTCTGCCACATCCTCACGAGTCTCAAGAAGCGACACACTTCCCGGTGGAAGAATTCTCTCTATGGCCTCTGAAATGATTTCGTAGAGTTTTCGATTAGAGAACTGGGCCTCTTTGCCACCCTTTAAGATGATGGCATTCCCGGATTTTATGGCCAGGGCCGCCCCGTCCACAACAACATTCGGGCGAGACTCAAAAATCATTCCGATAACTCCCAAAGGGATCCGCTGTTTTTGAATGATTAATCCATTTGGTCTTTGATATTCTTCAACGATGGTTCCTACGACCTGCTCCTGTTCTCCCACATCCCGGCACATTTTAGACAGAGAAGCGATCGACTGCTCAGTTAAAATGAGCCTGTCCATGAGAGGAGAGCTGAGATTATTTTTCCTAGCATTCTCGAGATCCTTTTGGTTCTCATCGAGAATTGCCTGGCAATGGGTATCCAGGGCGGATGCTATAGAATCCAGTGCCATCAATCTCTGCTCCTCAGGAATTGAGCGCAGCATGGGTGTTGCTTTCTTTGCGAGGATTGCCATTTCTAAAACACTCATAAAACTCCCTGAAATGAATAAATATCATAGCTCTTTACTGGCCCATAGATAAGCCGATATTTTCATAGCCTCGAGTCATAAAGGATAAAAGTCTTTGATTTGAAGTTTGAGAAGACGAAAACGAGAGTTTAGAGATCAGTCTTAATGAGAAGATTATCTTTATGAATGGCAACCCTGGAAACCGAGTTCTTGATTAATTCAGCAATCTCTGCAGATTTTTTGCCCTTAATGATATCCATTTCCTGATGATCAAACTCTGAAATACCTACCGCAATGATTTTATTTCGAAATTTTATCTGAATCACATCTCCTCTTTTGAAGATGCCATGAACCTTTTTGATTCCAACCGGAAGAAGGGAAGTGGTGGCCTTCATCATGGCACCTAAGCAACCCTCATCAATGACGACCCAGGCATCATTTTTTACGATGGTTGAGAGCCACGATTTTCTTTTTGAAGACTGTTTTTCCGGATTGCCTTTAAATAAAGTTCCACCCTCTCTTCCCAGTAACCTCGTGAGAGAGAATTCAATCAGAAATGTCCCTATGATGACATCCACGCCGAGGGGAGTGAGTTTTCGAACGGCCTTGAGTTTTGTATCCATCCCGCCACGGCCCACAGATGTTTTGGCGGCAAATTTGACTTCAGAAAAATCATCCCTGAAGTCCACGACATCGTACCGAACGGCATCCGGTTCTTTAGGGTTTTTGTTAAAAAGACCGTCGGCCTCCGTTAAGAGGATTAATTTTTCTGCATCGGTTGCCTCGGTGATCATGACTGCGAGTTGATCGTTATCGCCCACGGTGATTTCCTCGTAGGATACGGTATCATTTTCATTGACGATGGGAGTAATGCCATTCTCGATCAGGCGATTGATCGTGTTCCTGATATTAAGAAAGCGTTTTCGTTCCTTAAAATCTTCATGAGTTACCAGAATCTGTGCACATTTTGCTCCATACTCTGCCATGGCATCAACATACTCCTTCATAAGAAGTGGTTGACCTATCGCTGCCGCTGCCTGTTGGTAGGAGATCATCATTTTTTTTTCTTCAGGTCGTCCGATGAACTGTCGCCCGGAATTAATTGCACCTGAACTCACAAGTATGGGACTGTAACCCAACTCTTTCAGTCTCTCCATTTCTGCGACGATTGCCTTAACCTTAATCGCTGAGACTCCTCCTTTTTCATCGCTAACAGCAAGGGATCCTACCTTGATGACGATCCTTGTTTTCATTTTTTTAAATTGAGGCCGGTAGGGTCGATAATTGAAAAGCACCCAATGTCTTTTTTGTATTTGGCATGAACTTTAAAAAGGGTCCAAGTGTTTTGAACATATCTAAATTTTTATCCTGAATGGTTGAGTAATAAATTGATTCAGGGTCAGTAGGTAATTTTACCCATGGCGGAGTTTTTTTTCTGATCCATGTCAATCTGCAATCACCTGAATGATTCTCAATAAGTTTTTGATATTCTGAGAAAGTTTCGGGTCTTGCTTCGGCAAAGGATGACCACACCAACCAGTCATATTGAGTTGCCTCTCTGATCGCGGCACAGATGCCGGTCGAAGCTTGTTGAGATTTAAAAACTTCTTTCATCGTTTCTACGTTCGTCCCAATAAGAGGACGAGAAAATTTCCACGTTCCCTTCAAGACATTATTGATCTTTTGATTTTCATCCAGAAGGTTCGCCCACGATCCGAGATGAACTTTTAAGGAAGGGCGATTGTCTGCAATCATTTTGGCGATACCGAGGGATTCAATAAAGGCCATCTCTCCCAAGATTGTTTCAGTCGTTAGGCAGAGTTTTCCAAAGTGGAGAATATCCAGCAAGGCCTCTTTTAATTCAATGTCCCCTTTGTCTTTTGCCTTGA
>CAXNNO010000253.1:0-4181 GCA_964203555.1 Bacteriovoracales bacterium | reverse complement strand
CAAGAGCAGCAACTTCAGCAGCTTTAGCCGCTTCGGCCTTAGCTTTCTTATCTGCATTTCTCTTCTGAGCCTCAGCTTGTTGCTTTTTAAGTTCTTCCGCCATAGCAGCGTCAATTGTAACTTTAAGCTTAAAAGAAGCAACGACGTCGTTAAAAAGTTTAGCTTTAACTTCGTAAGTTCCAAGTGACTTGATAGAACCATCGAATTGAAGAAGACGACGTTCAACACCGACACCTTGTTTCTCAAGCTCTTTTGTAATTTCCTGAGATGTCACGGCACCGAAAAGACGGCCGTTGGCACCAACTTTCTTGATAAGTTCAACAGTGATACCTTCAAGTTTTTTCTTCATTGCAAGAGCAATATCTTTTTCAGCAGATATTTTCTTTGCAAGTGCCTTCTGCTTATCTTTAAGAACGTTTGAGTTCTTTTCGTCAGCTAGAATCGCCAGCTTTTGTGGGAATAAGAAGTTACGGGCGAAACCGGCAGATACGTTTACGATCTCTCCGATTGTTCCTAGTGCCTTAACTTTTTCAGTAAGGATGACTTTCATATTGTTCTCCTAAAAATTAGTCTTCAGTTTTACGTTTTACAAAATACTTTCTGAAATCAAACCAGTTATCAAATAAACCAGTCACTGCAATGAGGTAGCTGGCCATGAAGATAGTTATCGTCACGATCAACGTCCGAAAAAAACCCGTAATTCCCACGAAATTAAGCATGTCACTAAAAACACCAAAGCCCTGGAAAAAGTAAAAGATCCCGAGACATTTAATGATCGTGAAACCAATAATTTCAAAAGGCAAAGTTCCGAATTGTTCACCCCAGACGGCCATCACTAACCCTA
Organism: Bacteriovoracales bacterium; assembly: GCA_964203555.1. Taxonomy (GTDB): domain Bacteria; phylum Bdellovibrionota; class Bacteriovoracia; order Bacteriovoracales; family Bacteriovoracaceae; genus Peredibacter. The sequence continues at coordinate 3,337 of CAXNNO010000253.1, read as the reverse complement.
AGGCCAGAACGAGCACCAATCCGAAAGGAACCTTAAAATTCAGAAGGCTCTTTTCATCGTGTGGATAATCCTGCCCTGAAAATAAAAGCCTGCGGCTTTTTAAAACCAGGAACATATTGAACCAAAGCATAATGAAAACACCCATGAAAAAATAGCTGGGAAACGATTCAATCATTTCCTTGGCCAGAAGGTCAGGGCGATCCAGTAACTGAAGAACCTGAATGGAATCTTTATCACCACTCATCTCTACAGCTTTTTTCTGCTCGGCTATTTTATCCGCACTTTTCTCAATCTGCTGAAGGATAAATTCTTTGGGAGTCATCTTTAATGAGTTCATCGTCCAGGCAAAACTTCCGGCGGCAAAAAGAATGAATCCCAGCCCCAAAGTCACCATACCCTTAACAGGAGAAATCCCCCTAAGGACAATTTCTGCGACACCTATCCCAAAAATGAGAACTCCGAAATAAAAACCAAACAGCGTCAGATCTCCATAGACCATCCCGGCAAAAACAAAACTCATAATGAGTCCCGCTAACCCGATCAGATATCCCTTCGTTCTTCCATACATGATGATGGCCAGGGCGAGAGGAAATGGAGCGAAGACTGACATGATGAAACTAATACACAATATAACAGATGAAGCTCCTAAGAGGAGCAATCGGCCTGTGGATAGTTGTGGAGTCTGCATCACTTCAGCGTTCATACCAGTTTAGTTCTCCAGATTAACGAGCGGTATCGTTAGACTGGTAACTGATCAGAAGCATGTTACGACCGCGCTTAATAGCCTCGTTAGCACGACGCTGAAAAGTTGGAGTCAAACCAGTGATGCGAGATGGAGAAATTTTTCCAAACTCGTTAACTAGCCATGAATAAGACTTAGGGTCTTTCCAATCAGGGGAAGTTTTCTTAGCAGAGAACCAGCAAGACTTGCGCTTAGAGTGCATTTTCTTGTCTTTGTCCTCTCCACCGAATCCGCCTTCATCTTCATGATCTGTTGAAGCCTGAGTATGATTAGGATTTTTGTAATTTTTAACGATCTCTGCTTGATGCTTATCTTCACCTAGTTTAATGATGAGATGGCGAACAAGATTTTCGTTAATACGGAATTTACGCTCTATTTCAGCATTCAGGTTACCAGCACCTTTATACATGAAATAGTGGTAAGCACCTTTCTTAAGACCTGATTCAGTTTGTTGAGCGAAGGATTTCACTCCCCATGAATCGTTGACCAGAACTTCTGCACCGAACTCTTTAAAAGTTTCGGCAAGGGAGTTCTTGATGGAAGACACAACTTCTTCAGATGCGTCTGGGCGAACGACGAAAGCCGTTTCGTAGATCATATTTCCTCCTGGATTATAATAAGCCCATGGACACAATTGCCATGAGCGAGATGAAAATATTTAAATGTCACGCCCAACCTAACATGGAGCGGGTCTTACGTCTAAGATTATTTAGATTTAAAGGCGGCGCGTCAGGACCTATAGTTCTGGAACATAAATTTCATATTGCTCAGAATGGTAGTTGTTGTCGGCGCGGACGAGAAGAGTTTTGTTGTAAGTCTCTTCGAGGGCCTCAATGATGCCAAAGTCTTCGGACGAAAGCTTTGAGCATACCTCAGGGTGGGCAAAGATCGTGATCTTTGAGGCAGTTGTTCGCTTGATGACTTTCTGAAGCTCTCTTATCACTTCAAAACTCACAGTTTCAACGGACTTCACTCTCCCGACCCCTTCACAATAAGGGCAGGGTTCACACATGATTCGTACCAGAGTGTCCCGGGTTCTTTTTCTAGTCATCTCAACTAAACCCAGGCCTGATATGGGAAGAACATTCGTCTTTGATCGATCTTTTTTTAAAGCTTCAAGTAGGGTCTGATAAACCTGTGAGCGATGCTCCTCTTTTTCCATATCAATGAAATCAATGATGATGATTCCGCCACAGTTTCTCAGACGTAACTGGTAAGAAATTTCTTTGACCGCTTCAAGATTCGTTTTCAGGATCGTTTCTTCAAGAGTTTTCTTTCCTACAAATTTCCCCGTATTGACGTCGATTGAAACTAGGGCCTCGGTTTGATCAATATTGATTGACCCTCCGGACTTTAAGAATACCTGGTTTGACAGAGCACGTTCAATCTCAATATCAATCCCGAAATGTTCGAATATCGGTGTTTCTCCGTCATAAAATCTTATTTTTGCTTTATGATGAGGAACAAAACGCTGAATAAATTTTTCAATCTGCTTCACCGCCGACTTGGAATCTGCAACAATATTGTCGACGTCCTCATCCATAATGTCCCTCAGAGCGCGCTGGACAAAGGATAGATCCAGGTGGAGTTCAAGTGGCGCCTTTGCCTTTTCCATTCGCTTCTGAACATCTTTCCAGATCTTAACGAGATTATTGTAATCATTTTTTAGAACTTTGTAGCTCTGCCCTTCTGCAACTGTACGGGCTATGACACCGATTTCCTCGGGACGAATGGAATCTAGAATGTCTTTTAAACGTTTTCTTTCTTCGTCAGATTCGATTCTCCGGGAGACGCCTGTGTGCTCAATAAAAGGCATATAAACAATGTGACGGCCGGCAAGAGTGATGTGTCTCGTAACTCTGGGTCCCTTGGTTGAAATCGGCTCCTTGGCAATCTGAACGACGATTTCGTCCCCTTCCTTTAAAAAGTCCTGAATCTTCACGTCAGGACGAAACTTCATGTCGACCGTTTCAGAGAGAGTTGAAAATTCGTCCGGAATGACTTCGCCAAATCTTTTTGATGCCGCCTCAGTGCTTTCAACACGGTTCTGCATCTCTCTTTGCTCAACGATTGTCGGAATGTAGGCATCATCGACATACAAAAATGCCGCTCTCTCCTGACCGATATCAATAAAAGCAGATTGCATTCCGGGAAGAACTCTTAGCACTTTACCTAAGTAGATATTTCCAACAATGGGTATTGATTCATTTTTTGTTGACTGACGTTCGATGAGAAAATCTAAAATCTCACCATTTTCAATGAGAGCAATACGCGACTCATTGTGAGTCTGGTTGACCACAAGTTCTTTTGCCATAAAAATTTCCTAACTGTAAAAACTTAAAAACGTAATTACAGTCAGAATACATTGTTTTGGATTAAATAAAAAGTCCGGCAATACATGCTGTCATGTAGCAAGCAAGAGTTCCACCGATCAAAGACTTCATTCCGTAGGCAGCTAACATGGGGCGTTTTTCAGGTGCCATTGTTCCAATTCCCCCAAGCTGAATGGCTATGGATGAGAAATTTGAGAAGCCGCAAAGTGCGTAGGTCGTTAAGAGAGTGGAACGCTCGGAGATCTGTCCCTTCATAGCAATG
>CAXNNO010000252.1:0-4188 GCA_964203555.1 Bacteriovoracales bacterium | reverse complement strand
TTATAAAAACGAAACGGAATTGCGGCAACTCCACCCGCAGCGATGACAATATGGGAAATCTCTTTTTTCTCTTCATCCTTCCATTCAGCATTGATAGCAAAATTAACCGCAGAGATATCAAGATCTTTTCGATTAGAATATTTGTAAATCTTAAGGGAAGAGTTTTTCTTGGGAAGATTGAATTTCACGTGAGTGATAAATTCTCCTCTCAGAAGTGCTGTTTTCCGATAGGCGAGGAAAAATTGACTGATGGGAATTTCTCGCTCTCCGTTTGATCCCATGGCAACGACGGTCGCATCAAGGCAGAGAAACACCGGAGGGGTGTCTCCGATAGGGGAGGCATTGGCAATATTTCCTACCACTGTCCCTGAGTTTTTAATCTGAGGACTGGCAAAAAGGTCCAGGAACTTTGTGAACTCAGGAAGAGCATCTTTAATAAAGTGAAGAAATTCCGAATGAGACACTCTTGCCCCAAATTTTATTTCATGACCATTTTTTTCAATTTGATAAAGACTTGAAATAAGATGCAAACTTAGGAGGTTTGTGAGCTTGATCTTCCTCTTATTATGAACCACTCCAAGATCTGTTCCGGATGCAATAATTCTTGTATCCGGGTAAAGATGAAGATAGTCCGCGGCCTCCTTGAGGGTTTTAGGAGCAAAGTAAGAAAATTCCTCAGACTCAATATGGACACTCTCGGAATAGGCCCTGGTTAGATCAACTTCCTGCTTTTCAGAGTAAAATCGTTTCTTGATGGATTCGCATTTAGATAGATCAATATTTTTTGCAGCATGAATAATCGGCTGATAACCCGTGCATCGACACAAATTTCCAGTCATGCAGTTTTTAGCTTCCTGTGTTTCAATCTGCTGCTCTTTTTTTGAAATCTTCTCTTCCACCATTCCTGTGAGGGCCATGATAAATCCCGGAGTACAGAAGCCGCATTGGGATCCGTGACACTCTACCATCGCCCTCTGTTTTTCGTGGAGTTGCCCATCTTTTTTCAAAGCGTCCACCGTCACAATACTGGAACCATGGAGTTGGGCAACTAAAGTGATGCATGAATTGATAGGAATATAATTTTCAACATCGACTCCCTTGGCATGAGGAAAAAAGCGAAGCACACTACAGGCCCCACAGTCACCTTCGGCGCAAACAATTTTTGTGCCCGTTAAAGACTGATCATTTCGAAGATAATCCGCGAGCATCATGGAAGCCTCGGGAGCACCTAATTCTTTTCGAATCCCATTGAGGTAAAAGACGATTTTCTTTCTCATTCAAAGCCTTTGCGCGAAGCGGCGTGGTATTAGTAGGGCCTTAACCATTTTCTCTAGAGTTAACTTATTTGCCAATATTGCCCTCTATGAATAATATGTCATTTTATTTTCAAATAACTCCATAGAAAAAATAATGTCAAACCTCATATTACTCGCTGTAAGTCTTCTCATCGGAATAGGACTTCAGCATATTAAAAACATTCCTAGAGACACTCACCTAACTCTCGGGGCCCTCATTATCCACGTCCCCTTACCGGCCCTTTGTCTCTTGACCCTTCCAGATCTGGATTGGAACCCTTCTCTTATTTCACTAGTCCTCGTCACCTGGATAATCTTTGGAATGGCGTTTTTCATTTTTCCGTTCATTGGTAAAAGATTGAATTGGGACAAGGCCCTTATTGGTTGCCTTATTTTAACCGCCGGGTTTTGTAATTCTTCCTTTGTTGGCCTTCCTGTTATTGAAAGTCTTTTTGGTCAAGAGGCCTTAAAACACGCCATTCTCCTGGATCAATCCGGATCTTTTCTTATCGTGGCCACCTTTGGGATCTGGGTCGCGTTGAGTTACTCTTCGGGGAAAATGAGCAAAAGAATCTTATTGAAAAAGATACTTTTTTTCCCACCCTTTCTTGGTTTTCTGGCCGGAACACTTGCCGGTGTTTTTGGTTGGAGAGCAGAGGGCGTTTCGAGAGAAGTTTTACAGAAACTTGCGGCCCTTCTGACGCCGTTAGCACTGATGACTGTTGGTTTACAACTTCATTGGAACGGCATTAAGGAAGAAATCCGGTATTTAACTCTAGGCCTGGTTTTTAAATTATTGATTGCACCACTCGTTATCATTACGACTTATTCCTTTGTCGGAGTGGATGGCAACTTAATGAAAGTCGCAGTCATGGAAGCGGGAATGGCCCCCATGATTACATCCAGCATCTTGGCCGCATCTCACAATCTTCGACCACGCCTCGCGAGCATGATGGTTGGCGTTGGAGTTCCTTTGTCATTTATCACTCTTAGTTTCTGGTACTGGGTGTTGAGTCTGTGACTTATTTACTCTCCTAATAAAGTCTTACTTTCTTAATTTCGTCTGCCACAAAAAACCTGATTATGTCAGAATCTTGTTAGGAAGATGTTTTTTTTAATGTTTAAGGAGATGTTTTAAATGAAAATTTTCAAGCAAGGATTGCTTATAACTGCTCTCGTGGCCGCCCTCCCTTCAATCGCATGCACTCCTGATGGTAAGGAAGGATTTGTTCCGGAAAATAACTTAAAGTTGTCAGTCCACGCTAAAAGATTTGGCGGAATAACTGAATCTCAGTTCAATGCTGTTATTGATAAATATGAAACTCTTTTTACACCTATCGTGAAAACTTACGGTGGTGATCTTCAGGTTGAAAGAAAATGGACCGATGGAACTGTCAACGCCTACGCTCAGCAACTGGGCAGCACGTGGAGAGTTTCAATGTTTGGTGGACTTGCCCGCCATGAGGCCGTTACTGAGGATGGGTTTGCTTTAGTCGTTTGTCATGAAATTGGTCACCATATCGGTGGATCTCCTAAGAAAGTTTCTCCCTGGGCATCTCCATGGGCCTCGAATGAAGGTCAGGCCGATTATTTCTCGACACTCAAATGCCTTCGCAGAGGTTGGGAAACCGATAATAATGAGGAGATTGTAAGAAGCATGGAAGTCCCTGAAGCTCTTCTGAAGTCATGCTCTAATCAGCATGTATGGAACCAGGACTACTTCATGTGTATTCGTGGGGGAATGGCCGGTCTTTCCGTTGCTAAACTTTTCCAATCTCTTCGTGGCTCAACTGTTGAACCAAAATTTGATACACCTGATCCAAAGGTTGTAACTAAAACTGACGACAATCACCCGGCCACTCAGTGTCGCCTTGATACATACTTTCAGGGATCCCTTTGCGAAGTTAATTTCAATGAAGATGTTACTTCAACTTCTGAAGTAACAGGAACTTGCCATGCCTCACTGAGTCATACCATTGGTCTTCGTCCGCTCTGTTGGTTTAAGCCATCTGTTGTTAAGTAATTAAAATTTAATAAAGACTGGGGTTAATACCCCGGTCCTTTACCTTTCAAAAATCTTTCATATTCTTACATAATTGATTTATTGCTGACTAAATTGATCAATAATTTCTAAAATAACTCCTCGCTCAGAATTTATGTGAAGGAGAGTTCATGAATTATCTAATTACCATCTTGCTTACCTTTGTAACTGGCACGGCATTCGCCTGTTCAGAAGATGGGAAAACTGGTTTTCTTCCAGAGAATGATCTCTTTATACCAGTAGGTCTTAAAACGGCCGGTGGTCTGAGTGCAAGTCAGTTTAATGCAGTCATTGATAAAATAGAAACAATCTACTCACCGATTGTGGCCGAAATGGGCGGTAAGTTTAAAATCAATCGCAGATGGGATGATGGTACAGTAAACGCAAATGCCTTGCGTATAGGTGGATGGATAGTGAACATGTACGGTGGACTCGCTCGACACGAGACCATTACTGAAGATGGATTCGCCCTGGTTCTTTGTCACGAAATTGGTCACCATCTTGGTGGGGCCCCTAAGGTAAGCGGGTTGCCAACTCCTGACTCCTGGCCCTCTAATGAAGGCCAGTCTGATTATTTTGCCTCTCTTAAATGCCTGCGTAAGACTTTTCTCAATGATGACAACATAGGAATTGTTAATAAATCGAGTCCTCCTCAATCACTTGCAGATGCCTGTATTAAAGCATGGTCTAAAGATGAAGATCGTGCGATCTGTGTCCGTAGTGGAATGGCCGGTGTTTCGGTTGCGAAGCTCTTTGCAGCCTTGAGATATCAACCTGAAGCAAAATTTGAGACTCCCGATGCGAGAGTTGTAACAAAAGTTGATGACTCCCACCCGACCCATCAGTGCCGAC
>CAXNNO010000251.1:0-4190 GCA_964203555.1 Bacteriovoracales bacterium | reverse complement strand
GGGGTTCTTTCTAGAAGTTCCTGAATAAGAATTTTTCTTTGAGAGGGGTTGAGAATTTCTGCGTGACTCAGAAGCGCCTTCCGGAAAATACTTGAATTTGCCATAGATGGTCTGCCCAGAATTTCACGTGTCAGGTAGCGAAAATCTTCCTGGTCAAATTGTCCGTCTCTCAGCATCTCTAGCAGATCTTCTTTAACATCATAGGAAATCTGATGAGAGAACATTACTGATCTGGCAAAATCTGCTCCTGGTTTGCGGCCTTTTTCCAGTTCTTCTTCAAGTTGAATGTAAATTTCTTTAGCTGATGCATTTTCCAATTCCGTATATGATGCGACTAATTTTTGGGGTTCAGATTTTGGGCCATCTTCAAGAATTATTTCAAAAGTTTCAGTTAATGCTTTTTCTTCATAGGATTGTGAAGAGAGGACTTGTTTAAGTTCTTCTCCCTCCAATGGGAGCAAGCTGTCATCTTTCAAGAAGACATAGATAATGAAACTTCCCAAAATGATGGCAAGCGAAAGCAATACCTTCATTTTTTCACGCTTTTCTTCTCGATGTAATCATTAATGATAGGAGGAACTTCCTGGAAATAATCATTTTTTCTAAATTTTAATTCAGGCAGATCCTCACCTCGTGTGAGGGCCTTCATATGTACTTTTAGCCTTTGAATCGGACCCGCTATTTTGTGCGAAAGTGAGAGACCTAGAATGACCACAATGAGCATGGCAACGACCGAGCATACGATAAAGATCAAAAACAGCTGCTCGCTCTGGCCGTCAATAAATCGGAAATAGATATGTTCCGGTTCGAGTTTGATGTCTCGTCCAATTTCTTTTAGTTTCCAGAAAAAGTAATAGTGGGCGACAAAGAAGGCCGTTATGGGAGCAAGGGACATTGCTACCATCCAAGCGATGACTTCTAATTGGAACTTAGGATTAATGAGATAAACTCGACGTATGTTCTTATTCAAGGGGTCCTACCTCTGATCTTTAATTGGACAGACTATGATAAATAATCTCACAATTAACAGAAAGTTATTTATTTTGTTTTAACCAACAAAAACACTCAGGAACTCCTTTGAAATACATTCTTCTCTTTTTCTTTTTAAGCTCCGAAATCGCCTTAGCGGGGGAAAAAAATCTTTATGATTTCGTTTGGCTGGATCAGGACAAGAAAGTTTATGTCCTCCAGAACAAACTCTTCCGCAAAGAAAAGAGCTTCTTTGCAGACGTGGGGTACATTTCAAATGATTCTTCAAAATTTCAGGACACAAGAGGAATACAGGCCAGGACTGGGTGGTATTTCCATGAAGAATGGGGAATTGAGGGATTTTACAATCATTACATGAATTCAAACAATGATGACTTTAAAAATATTCAAGTCGTCAATTCTCAAGTTCCCTTTGTCAGACGCCTTAACAGTTCTTACGGTCTTCTTGTCGTCTGGTCTCCTTTTTATGGAAAGATAAATACCTTTAATAACATTTACTATTTTGACTGGTCTTTCGGGGCAGGAATTACTTCCATTAATGCTGAAAGTAATCTAAAAACTTTTAACATCAGTACAAATGTTTTGGATTATAAAAAAGAATCTTTAAATGGTGCCGTTTTAAGAACAAGTGTTAAGTTCCACATAAGAGAGAATATTCACTTATTTCTCACCTATTTTAACACCTTGTATAAAGCCGCTTCTCCTAAAAATCCAGACAATGAAAAACTAAAGTTCAATACTGATATCATCCTTGGTCTGGGCTTTTCTTTATAAGGCAATTTGATGAAAAAAACTTTTGTCTTTATTGTGTTCATTCTTATGTCGAACATTGCCGTTTCTGCCCCATTTTATCAAAAGCTTGAGCAGAAAAGGTATTCATTCTCTGCTCTTAACAGTCTCATGGCCTTTGTAGAGAAAAAAAGTCCCGGGGAAAATGAGCGAAAGGCATTAGGACAGCTTTCGTGGGAAGTAGGGATTGAGATTCTGGAAGACTACGATTCCAAAATTCTGGAACAATTTGCTACACCCCCTGCATGGTTTGCTCTCGCTCGCAAATCTTTAAAAAATTCTGATTACAACTCTGTCTTGAATTACTCCGATAAAATCCCTAAGAATCACTGGCTTTTCCCTGAAGCAAAACTCATGCAATCAGAAGTGTATTTAATAAAAAAGAATACCGAAGAAGAGCTAAAGGCCTTGAAGATTTGCTCAAAATCCGCTTCATCTGCAAAATCTGATGACCGTTACTTTAAAGTCGTGGGTGAAATCTGCCTCGCTAATATTGCCCGTTATTATTTCAATAAAGGCAAATATAAAGAGGCCCTGGATGAATTCAACAGATTCCCAAAAAATTCCTATCTCTGGCCTTCGTTGTTATTTGAAAGGGCTTGGCTTAATTATCATTTAAAAGATTATAACCGGACACTGGGACTTCTGGTGACGTACAAATCCCCCCTGCTCGATACTTATTTCTTTCCTGAGGCAGAATACTTATCAGCACTTTCATACTTCCGACTTTGTCTTTGGGAAGACACCACGATACTTGTAAACCAGTATTACAAAGTTTACCGTCCCCGCTTTTATGAGCTCGAAAAAATTCTAAGGGAAAACGTCAATAAACCTCAATATTTTTATCAAATGATGCTCCGCCTCGATCAAGGGCTTAAGGGGCAGGAAATATTTATCGGTAAGATTATTGGCCGTATCAAAAAAGAGCAGAGATTCATCAGTGGGTTTCGACAAATTGCAGAGATTGATAAAGAAATTAATCGTATTTCAAAGGCAGAGAAGCCAGATATTCAAAATAAGGTTGTACCGCACTTGAATCTTGTCCGTTCAAACATCATTGCGAAGCTGGACAATTATGCCAAACTCACAATTTTTAATTTTCTGAATAGGGTTAAGTTCTTCTCAAATGAGATGTTTAAACTCCATCTCGAAATTTCTTTGAGAAAGAAAGACCTGATCTATGACAATAAAAAACTTATCTCAGACAGGAGTCGGGGTGACTATTCAAACGTGAAGCGCACACGATTTGAATATTTTTGGAAATTCGAAGGTGCTTTTTGGGCGGATGAATTAGGGGATTATTCTTTTGGTCTCAAATCCAACTGCGAAACAGTCAACCGAGAGGTAACAAAATGAAAATAATGCTGATTTTCCTCTCCATGATCTTATCCACAAATACCTATACCCAAAATAAGCAGGAACTTTATGAGTACAAAAAATATGAGCGTTTTGATCTAGGTGACCTTGAAGTGCGGGGAGAACTGCTTGCCCCAGGAGATATTTCAGTTCAAGAGAGAGATAGACAGCGATTTGAGGTGGACCTTTATGAGAGAAAAGATTCTCTAGATTTGGCGCGACAAGATGTAGACAGCCTTCACTAAAAAACAATTTAACTCACCTATTTTCCTGAGCCTTTTGCTTCTTTATTCAAACAACTTTAAATTTAGCCGAAATGATTCCTAGACTATGACAGGAGGAATTATGGAACTTATTCTAGTGGTTGCCAAATTCATTTGGATAATACTCGGCTGCTGGTGCCTTGGGATTTTTATAGGCGTAGAGCGATTAATGAAATACACCAAGTATGATATTGATCGCAGAAGCCTCATGTCGAATAATCGAAAACAGGTCATTAAAAACAAAGTTCAAGATGCAAGTCAATCTTGTTCTCAATCATCTGCATTTCTTGCTTTTGTCTTTAAAAATGAATTAAAGCGCGCCAATCAACCAAAAGATCAGATTCAAGATTTACTCGAGGCAAGCATTCTTGAAGTGGTCCATTCGTGGCTTACAAAATGTGTAGAAAAAATGGTGAATGAAATTGAAGAAAAACTCGATGAAACCCATAGATCTTTTAAATACAAAAAAATAAGAAGTTGTTTCGGGGAAAGCTGCATAAATGAAAAGTAAAAAGCGACAAAAGAAACATGGAAAATTTAATCTCGTACCGATCCTGGACTCGGTGTACATTTTTATTTCCTTTATTCTAATGTCAGCTCCGTTTGTGGATGTCTATGAAATTTGCTCTTCAGTCCCAATGACTCAGGAAGTGACAAATAAAATGGATAAAGATCCACTCAACCTTATTCTCGAAGTAAATAGAGAAAAGCTTATAGTTAAGACGGGATTAAAAACGGAAGAAGTGAGAGATTTCACAATTTATGAACCAGAAAAATTAAGAAATCATTTGA
>CAXNNO010000250.1:0-4192 GCA_964203555.1 Bacteriovoracales bacterium | reverse complement strand
AATTTTATTAACATCGGCGAAAGAACAAATTTGACTGGTTCAATTGCCTTTAAAAAACTTATCATTGAAAAAAATTATGAAGCTGCCCTTCGGGTTGCCCGCGAACAGGTTGAAAACGGTGCTCAGATCATAGACGTCAACATGGATGAAGGAATGATCGATTCTGAGGCGGCCATGGTTCATTTTCTGAATCTCATTGGATCAGAACCCGATATTTGTAAAGTTCCCATCATGATTGACTCTTCAAAATGGACTGTCATAGAAGCGGGATTGAAGCGAGTCCAGGGTAAGGCGATTGTGAATTCCCTTTCTTTAAAAGAGGGAGAAGACAAGTTTTGTGAGTTGGCAAAACTTGTCAAAAGATATGGCGCTGCTTGTGTTGTCATGGCCTTTGATGAAAAAGGGCAGGCCGATAGTGTTGAGAGAAGGATTGAAATTTGCTCGAGGGCATATAAAATCCTCACCGAGAAAGTTCATTTTGCTCCCGAAGATATTATTTTTGATCCAAATATTCTGACGGTTGCGACCGGGATGGATGAGCACAATAATTATGCTGTTGATTTTATCCAGGCCACAAAATGGATCAAAGAAAATCTTCCACACTCAAAAGTCAGTGGGGGGATTTCAAATCTTTCTTTTTCTTTTCGGGGAAATAATTTGGTCAGAGAGGCCATGCACTCGGCCTTTCTTTATCATGCCATCAAGGCCGGCCTCGATATGGGGATTGTCAATGCAGGGGCCCTTCCAGTCTATTCTGATATTCCTAAGGAGCTTCTGGAGCATGTTGAAGATGTTATTTTCAACAGACGAAGCGATGCTACTGAGAGAATGATTGAATTTGCAGGAAAAGTGAAGTCCACCGGGAAGGCCGAGAAAAAAGATGACGAATGGAGATCACTCCCGGTTGAGAAACGTCTTGAATACGCCTTAATTAAAGGAATTGTTGATCATATCGAAGTCGATACGGAGGAAGTTCGTCAGAAAGTTTCACGCCCTCTAGAAGTCATCGAAGGGCCACTCATGTCCGGCATGAATGTGGTGGGTGATCTCTTTGGCGAAGGAAAAATGTTTCTGCCTCAGGTGGTGAAATCTGCCAGAGTCATGAAAAAAGCGGTCGCCTATCTTCAACCCTATATTGAAAAAGAAAAATCAGGAAAATCCCAAAAGCATGCAGGAAAAATCCTTCTCGCGACGGTTAAGGGTGATGTTCACGACATTGGAAAAAATATTGTCGGTGTCGTTCTTAGTTGTAATAACTACGAAATTATTGACCTGGGAGTGATGGTCCCTTGTGAAAAGATTCTGGAAGAGGCGAGAAAACAAAATGCAGACATGCTGGGACTTTCCGGACTCATCACCCCTTCACTTGATGAAATGGTCCATGTTGCAAAAGAAATGGAACGCTGCGGATTCAAAATTCCGCTCCTGATCGGTGGCGCCACCACCTCGAGAATTCACACCGCTGTCAAAATTGATCCCCACTACCATGGTTCAATTGTTCACGTCTCAGACGCTTCCCGGGCCGTTCCGGTGGTCGAAAAATTCCTGAATGAGAATTCGAACAAGAAGGCCCACCTCGACCAAAAAAATGAATATGAAAAGATGCGACTCGCTCACGCTGCTTCTCAGAGAGAGGAAAAATATCTGACTTTAGATGAGGCCCGCGCCAATAGGGTTAAGATTGACTGGTCTTCAACAGAGATCAGGAAGCCGACAAAATTGGGCATCACAGTCCTCGAGGATTACTCTCTGGCCGAGCTTGTCCCGTATATTGATTGGACTCCATTTTTCATGACCTGGCGTCTGCGCGGGGCCTATCCGAAGATTTTTGAAGATCAAGAAGTAGGGGTAGAGGCAAAAAAGCTCTTTAACGATGCTCAAGCTCTTTTGAAGGATATTGTTAAGAACAAATCACTTAAGGCGAGAGGAGTTTTTGGACTTTTTCCCGCCAATTCGATTGAAGATGACATTGAGGTTTATGCTGTTGAAGATAAGGTTCATGCATGGACTTGTGACAAGCACGGAAAACACTCGAAAACGCTTCAAGTAGGAAATGAGTCAAAGACTCAGGCCGTGCTTCATATGCTCCGCTCTCAAAGGCAGATGGAAGAGGCCTCTTCACCAAATCCCGCACTTTCAGATTTCATCGCACCCAAGAGTCATGGAAAGACTGATTATATCGGTGCCTTCTGTGTCACAACAGGCATAGGACTGGATGACATTTCTAAAAAGTTTGAGCAAGACCACGATGATTACAATGCCATTATGGTCAAGTCTCTTGCGGATCGTCTGGCCGAGGCTTTTGCAGAACGACTTCACGAAAAAGTACGCAAAGAGTACTGGGGATATGTTCCAACGGAATCACTTTCACATGAACAAAGAGTTCGAGAGATCTATCAGGGAATCAGGCCCGCCCCTGGGTATGCGGCCTGCCCGGATCATTTAGAAAAGAAAACGCTCTTTAAATTACTCGAAATTGATAAGAATATAGGTGTTTCGCTCACTGAATCCATGGCCATGGTTCCTCCTTCATCGGTTAGTGGATGGTATTTTGCTCATCCTGAATCGAAGTACTTTAATGTTGGTAAGATCGGGAGAGATCAACTGGAAGATTATTCCAAAAGAATAGATTTAAGTTTAGACGAAACGGAAAAATGGCTTTCTGCCAATTTATTTTAAGAGGTCAACATGGCAAAGGTTACTGAGCACATCAATAATTCAAACTCCACACTTTTCTCCTTCGAAATTCTTCCTCCTAGCACCGGTGAGAGTATACAGAAGCTTTTTGAAAACATATCTCCCCTGATGGAATTTAAGCCGAAATTCATTGATGTGACTTATCACAGGGAAGAGTACGTATTTAAAAAAATGCCAAATGGGCTTCTGGAACAAAAGTCCATTAAAAAGCGTCCTGGAACTGTTTCCATATGTGCGGCCCTTATGCACAAGTTTCATGTCGACACCGTTCCTCATATTATTTCGGGAGGATTCTCTAAAGAAGAAACCGAATACGCTCTTATTGATCTTAATTTTCTGGGTATCGATAATGTTCTTGCTCTCAGGGGAGATTGCATTAAGGGCCAGAGATCTTTTGAACCAACTCCAGGAGGCCATCATTTTGCGAGTGAACTTGTTTCGCAAATTCATTCGATGAATAAGGGAGTTTATCTTTCAGATGAACTTCAGAACCCGACCCCCACTAAGTTTTGTATTGGGGTTGCCGGTTATCCTGAAAAGCATTACGAAGCTCCAAACCTTAAGACAGATTTAAAATTTCTTAAGCAGAAAATTGAAAATGGCGCCGATTACATTGTGACTCAAATGTTTTTTGATAATAAAAAATTTTTTGAATATGTTGAGAAGTGCCGAATGGAAGGCATTAAAGTTCCAATCATTCCCGGATTAAAACCAATTACGTCTAAAGCTCAAATTTATAATCTGCCTCGAAATTTTTACATTGATATGCCAGAAGAACTGATTGATGCCATTGATAAGTGTCGAACTGATGCAGATGTTAAAAATGTCGGTGTTGAGTGGTCAATCGCGCAGTCCAAAGAACTTATCAAAAACAAAGTTCCTTGTTTGCATTTTTACTCAATGGGTAAATCAAATGCAATTCAGCAGATTGCCTCTAAGCTCTATTAACGACTACTCGCGAGGACATTGATTGCAATCATTTTTCTTGGTTGAGAGCTCTCGAAGCTCCTCAACCTTCTGGTAAAAATAGTCCTTAATCTTCTTGCCTTGATCGTTTTCTAAAAGCCAGGCAAATTTGGAAACACCTGGAAGAGTTTTAATGAGATAGTCCACGACTTCCGGACCCGAGATAACCAACTTGTCTGAGGTAATTAAATGAACTTTTTCCAGACAAGCCTGCCTGTTAAGATCGGGAAACTGAAGGTAAACCTCATCTTCCCGAGCCGAGACAAAAGTTAGATTGTTATCCAAATACTGCAGTCCTTGCTTAAATCTTAAACAAAGAGGACACTCCGGGTCGTAAAGAATGAGAGGCAAATGGTAATTCATTTAACTCTATATTATCATGGTTGGATAAAAATCCCAGAGGGTCAGAATGAACAGACGTAACTTTTTGCAGTTCCTTGGAGTATCAGGTGTCTACGCGACCATACCCGCTTGCTCAAACTTTTCTGGAGGCCTGAATTCAAATCCTCCCTTCCACCTTCCTCCTAGT
>CAXNNO010000249.1:0-4210 GCA_964203555.1 Bacteriovoracales bacterium | reverse complement strand
ACCTGTACCAGACTCCCCTCGAATAAGAACAGGAGTATTTACTTTGGCGAGTCTTGAGATGACATCAAAGACTTTTTTCATGGCATTTGATTCACCAACAAATTTGTCATTTGAGCTTTTGGTTTCGCCGATTGATAAAGTCGGTGAAGAAAACCCCACTGTTTCAACCATTGATCGCGCCTTTAGGGCACGCTTAATAAGTGCCACCAAATTCTCTGAACTAATTGGTTTTTCCAGATAGTTGTAGGCACCTTCTTTCACGGCCTTTACTGCATCAGTAACATTTGAGTAGGCAGTCAAAATGAGAACAATCGCTGAAGGATCGTGCTTTTTAATTTCAGTCAATGCCTGAAGGCCATCCATTTCCGGCATGTTAACGTCCATCACGACTAAATCATATTTTTTTCCGTAAACTTTATTTACGGCTTCTTTTCCGTTATCGGCAACGTCGACTACGAAGTGATGATACTCGAGTGCCTGTCTGACGTTTTGTTGAAGAACTTTGTCATCATCAACGACCAACACTTTATGCATAAATATCTCCTATACGTTCTTTAGCTTTATTATAAACGAAGTGCCCTCTCCCGGCCGAGAAGTGGCATTAATAACCCCATGATGAAGTTCAATAAAATATTTTACCAGATAAAGTCCTAGTCCAGATCCTTTTATCACATGGGTATTATCATTCTTCACCCGATAAAATTTATCAAAAATATGGGCCAAGTCTTCTGCCCCTACCCCAACTCCATCATCTTTAACTTCAATGTAAACCCATTGAGAATCATCCCAAGTCTTAACTTCTATCTTTTTTCCCCGGCCTGCGTATTTAATGGCGTTCTCAATCAAATTCGATATGACCCGGTTCATGAGTACCATATCAATCTGGATTGGATAGAGTGGAGACAGGCCAGAGTGAATGGTTATTTCGTTGGCATTCGCCTCAAAACTGAGTTTTCTTACAATCCCTTCAATGACTTTATTCACGTCCCTTGATTCCATTCTCAGAGTCAGGTTCTGTGATTCAATTTTGGTGAGATCAAGGATCGAATTTATAAAATTATTGAGTTCTTTTGTGGAGTGAACAACATTATCAATTAACTCGCACTGTTCGGCTGTGTTGTTAAATTTTAGTTTTAGAATGTCTGCGATTCCTGCAATTTTTGCAACCGGAGTCTTAAGGTCATGGCTCATTAAAGAAATAAAATTCTGCTTCAGGTTATCAACCTGTTTTAAAAGTTTCGCCTCTTCCTGAATTGCGTAGCGGGTCTGGTATTCCTCAATGGCGCGAAAGGGAATCCAGATGTAATAGACCACAAAAATAGAAAAGACGAGATGAGATAATTTTATCCACCACCCCAGCGTCGTAAAGGCGAGATAGCTTGTGAGCAAAATCCCTATGAACAAAAGAATCGTTATCATGAGTCCCTTGACCGGCTGAACTTTAGAAATCATGTAGGATAGAAGAATCGCAATCAAGAGAGATCCGATTTGAGTCACCAGATCATCTAAGTCGTATATTGTCTGCCCTTCAATCAGTGCCTCTATGACATCGGCATGGGCTGAAAGCTTGGGCGTTCTGGCGTTTTCTTTTTCAAAAGGAGTTTGAATAAAATCAGTCGCATTAGACTGGTATTGAGAACCCACCAGGACTATTTTATCTTTGAAAAAATTTTCTGGAAAATTACCAACAACTACCTGATGAAAAGGGATTGAAGGTATTCTCGAGACCAGTGGATTTCCTGAGTACTTAAAAAGGACAAAATTTGCATCTGCTTCAGCGTTATAATATGCACCCTTGTAGGCCGTGGCATCTATCACCGGCAAACTCTTGAGCTCCCGATAGCGCTTGGCGGTCCACAAATGAAGTGAATCCTCACCTGAAATATTTAAAATGGCACGCCTAACAACTTCGTCTTTTGAAAAAACAAGTTGATCTTTATAAAGCTGGCCGAGGAAATATCCGACATCTCTTAATTTCTCGGGAGGAATCAATTCCCCCATATTATCAATTTCTGTACCAAACTTAAATTTATCGTTGAAAGGGGAATAAGCTTTTATCGCTTCGTGAAATTCGGCCTGATACCTCGCCTCAACCTCTGAATCTGGTTCAAATAGCGAGACGTAATAATTGACTAAGGCCGGTTCACTTAACATGAGTTTTTGCATCAACCTGGTATGGGAGGCATAGGTATATGGAAATGTTTCGCCTAGAAACTGATCACTTTCTTCATCAAGAGAAATGAGAACAACTGGTGATTGAATATTTCTCGAAGAAAAATCGGCTTTAATCCAGAAGTCATAGAAGATGGATTCCAGAGGATGAAAAGAATATTGAATAAGTATGAGGACAAATGCCAGCGTGACGAGCAAAGGAGTAAATTTACTAAACTCAAACTCCTTAAACTTATTCAGCACCTTTTATCTCCAAAGTTCTGAACAAGTAATCCCACTCATGTGGCAAAAACTCCAGTGCCATTATGTTTTGATAATGTCTGCTCCTCCCTACCGAGTGAAGTTCCAGTAACTTTCGCGAAGGCAATGAATAATACGAGTAAGGCTTTCTAAGTTTTAATCCCACTCTTCCCAGGAGTGCTTTTTCTTCGGGGTACTCACCTATGAATTGTTCCAGTTTTCTAAAATAACTTTCGCTCATCATAATTCTGTACACAAAATCCAGAACAGGATTGAAAAGATAATTAGTAAACCACTTAGAACCTTCTCTTATATCCTTGGAAGGAATAAGATTCATTAAAAGCCCACTTAATGAATGAACAATCCATGTAGAGAGCCCCAAAACAAACATGCATTTTGTTCTTTTTGTGCTCATTCCTTTTTTTACCTGAAGCAGAAGCTCAAAACAAATGGCCTTCAACTCCTCTTTCGTAGCACGCTCCAAAAGATTTTTATTCAGGACAATGCTGACATTCTGTCGAGCTTGGAAAACAAACGCGCGATCCAGACTGCCATTATAAAAATAGAGACGGGGCATCGGAACCGAAAGCTTATAGGACTCCTGAGCGGCGGCCTCAAAAAAACTCTTCTCATCACTCGAGCGTAGCTCTCTTGCTCCGAGCAAAAACAGCAGCATCGTTTCGGGGTAACCAATCGTAATCACGAGCAAGGCGAAGCCTATCATCGTAGCAATAACCAGGAGAACACCGCTAAGGGTGACCCAAAGAAACAGGCCAAAAAAAATAAAACCAAGAAACAAAAAAAGCGTTGCACGCATAGCTTAAACCCTGATTTTTAAGACGTTTTGCTATTTTACCACTGCTTAATTTTTATTTGCATTACTTTATTACACCCTTAAGGCTTTCGAATGGACTTTGATCTGACCAAGCGTTATAAACCTTCAACTCTTTATTTACTTAGTAATTGGTTCTTGATTCGCGATGCGACAAAAGAGTATGACATGGATAAGACTTTTCTTCATCTGATGGATAACTTGGAAGATCTGCTTCCAGGGCCACTAGAGAAGCTTGATGACGAAGCTCTTATATGTGAATGTTTTTGTGTGAGCGTAAAAGATATTCGCGATCTCTGTGCAGGCAAAGTTGACCTTGCTAATTTAGAAGATCAATTAGGTTTGGGAAATGGTTGCCAGAGTTGTTTGAAACGAAAAGATGATTGGATGAATAAAATATTTTAGTTCGATAGTCCGTAAGGAGTAAAAATGGCTTTTGACCGTCTATTGTTTGGTACTGCTGGTGTCCCTAATAGTACCGCTAAGAAGAACAACCCTGTTGATGGAGTAAAACGCATCCATGAATTAAGTCTGGATTGTATGCAGCTTGAATTCGCCCACGGTGTGCGGATGAAAGAAGAGGTTTCCTCTGCTCTTCGTAAGGTCTCTTATGAATTGGGAGTTCCTCTCACCTCTCACGGCCCGTATTACATTAACCTGAATGCTCGAGAACAGGACAAGATTGATTCTTCTGTTGAAAGAATCATTCAAACCGCCAAGATTTCAGATCTTTGTGGTGCCGAATCAATGACTTTTCATGCCGCCTTCTACATGAAAGATTCCCCATATGATGTTTTTGATCTTGTGGAGAAATCATTAAATGTTATTGAAGAAAGATTGTCTCGTTTAGATATTGAAATTGAACTTAGGCCGGAATTGACAGGCAAGACTTCTCAATTTGGTTCTCTGGAAGAGCTGATCAGTCTTTCAAAATCGGTTGCAAGTTGTAAGCCTTGCATGGATTTC
>CAXNNO010000248.1:0-4215 GCA_964203555.1 Bacteriovoracales bacterium | reverse complement strand
AAAAAGAACCAACGAGCGGGCAGCTCCAAGAGTTGTCAAGGCCCTAAAAAGAAATATATCTCCGATGCAAAGTCCACTAAGCCCACTTAACATCAATAACGTCACAACCGCAGGCGATACCTCAACAGTCTTCTGAGTAAAAACCATTGCAATGAGAAAAGCCACAAATGCAACAATAACTTTAACCTGATTAATCCACATCGAGGAAAAGCGCTTTGCATAAACCGAAAAAATCATACTGGCACTGGAAAATGCGAGATTGGCACCGATGGCCAAAGCATAGACTTCTATTAAACTCAATGGATTACCTTTGTTAACTTTTCGTAGTGTAGCAGTTATAATAGAGTTATGAAAAGCTTCATTGCCAGCGTAATGACTCTCTTAGGTCAATCAACCATGGAAAACAATATGAGTTCACCTCAAGATGAATGGAAAAATAAACTCACTCCTGAGCAGTACAATGTATGCCGTCTGGGCGCAACGGAATCACCATTTTCGGGTAAGTATAATAAGCACTTTGAAAAGGGCACTTACACCTGTGCTGCTTGTGGGGTAGAGTTGTTCGATTCTGGTACTAAATTTGATTCTGGTACCGGCTGGCCGAGTTTCTCTGATGTGGTCGATAATAAGAATATAAAATTAAAAGATGATGACTCTTTCAATGTTCACCGGATTGAGGCACTCTGTGCTAGATGTGGCTCACATTTGGGACATGTCTTTGATGATGGCCCCCCTCCGAGTGGTAAACGCTGGTGTATTAATTCCCTGGCCCTTGATTTTAAACCAAACAATTCAAAGAAATAAAATATGATCAACCCATTTATTTCTCTCAGTAATAATTTTAGAATAGAAGTGAAGACTGAATTTGATTTTGATCAGTCAAACCCGCTGCAGTTCCAGTACATGTTTCGTTACACTATTTTAATAATTAATATAGGCAACACTCCAGCTCAGCTAAAATCTCGCAAGTGGAACATTAAAGATGGAAAGGGTCAGTTGAAATATGTTGAGGGCCCTGGAGTCATTGGTTCCACGCCCTTTTTTCGTCCTGGGGAATCGTTTGAGTATCAGAGTTTTTGCCCGCTCCCAACGATGGAAGGAGAAATGTGGGGCTACTTCAATATGGTGGATGACTCAGGAAATCATTTTAAAATAGACACCCCTGTTTTTCGCTTTCAAGTTCCCGATGAATTCATTGATGTTTATTGAAGGAATTCCTTGAAATCTTTTTCTAATTTCCTGATTGTTTCATCAAGGTCTTTTGACACTTCACTTTTACTTATGTTTTTAAAGTTTTGATCTTTTGCAATGTCGTGCATGATTCGCAGACGCTCAATCATGTTGAGAATATCATGTGAGAGTTCTCGTCTATCCAAGTTGAACCAACTTGAAAGAATGAGTAATCGGTCCGAAATTCATTTCAATCGAGTCTCCCGGGTGAAGAGGCCCGACCCCTTTTGGTGTTCCGGTAAAAATCAGATCGCCATCAGAAATGGGGAAATATTCATCTACATAATGAATAATTTCGTCTGCCTTTAAAATAGCTTCACTTAAATGACTGCTCTGACGAATTTCGCCATTAACTTTAAGAGAGAAATTTGTATTTTGCCAGTCTTTCGGAAAATCTCTTAGCCCTTTTATAGGTGTTATGATGGCAGAGTTTTTAAATGTTTTAGAAATCTCCCATGGATGACCATTTTCTTTTAACTTCTTCTGAAGATCACGCAGAGTGAGATCCAGACCTAAACCTAGACCAATGATATTTTTTTTGTACAATTTAAGCACCACTTCGCATTCATGATGAATAAGGCCGCGATTCCAAGGCAATATGATTTCCCCTTGGTTTTTGGGTTCAATCAAAACACTTGGTGGCTTGATAAAGAGAACTGGGCGTTCGGGAATTTTTTCCTGCATTTCAAGAATATGATCGTTGTAGTTTTTTCCAAGACAGATGATTTTATCCATATGTTGACGAGTGTATAAATTATTAATATTGTAGGCAAATTAAAAAATATTAATTAAAGGCGTACAATCCATATGAACTTAAAATATTGGAAACATGATCTTAAGTCATCGTTGGTCGTCTTCCTTGTGGCCCTTCCACTTTGTTTGGGAATTGCACTTGCGAGTAATGCTCCACTTTCTTCGGGGCTTCTTGCTGGAATCATTGGCGGTGTCGTCGTAGGCTTTATCAGTAATTCTTCCATCAGTGTTTCAGGACCTGCTGCAGGTTTGGCAGTGATTGTTGCCGCTGCGATTGCTGACCTGGGAAGTTTTAATGCTTTTACTCTTTCCGTTTTTATTGCCGGATGTCTTCAGATTATTTTCAGCTTTATTCATGGCGGAACTATTGGGAACTATTTCCCGACATCCGTTATTAAGGGCATGTTAGCGGCGATAGGATTAATTCTCATCTTGAAGCAACTTCCACACGCTGTTGGATATGATGCCGATTTCTTCGGAGATGAATCATTTTTTCAAATCGATGGTCAAAATACGTTCACTGAAATATTAAGGGCCTTGCAATCAACCCACACCGGGTCTACTCTTGTCGCGTTTATTTACTTTGCCATTATTTTGGGTTGGGATAAAGCTGCCCGAAGTGGACGACTTATCTTCCAACTCATTCCAGGCCCGCTCATAGCAGTTGTCATGTCCGTCATTTGTAATGAATTATTTAAGTCCTTCGTTCCTTCGCTTTATATTTCCGAAAAGCATCTCGTGCAACTGCCATTTAAAGGTGGAGTGGGAGATTTCTTGTACACACTGACCTCTCCGGATTGGTCATACTTGTCAAATATCAAAATTTATAAAACAGCTCTCGTCATAGCTATCGTGGCGTCAATTGAAAGCCTTCTCTCCATCGATGCGGCCGATAAAATTGACAATGATGGAAGAGTCACTTCTAAAAACCGGGAACTTTTCGCTCAGGGCGTGGGAAATGCCCTGTCGGGTCTCGTAGGAGGGCTCCCCATAACGGCGGTCATCGTTCGTACTTCCGCCAATTCTTCAGCGGGAGCGAAGTCCAAGCTATCAGCTATCATGCATGGAGGATGGCTATTTATTTGTATTGTTGCCCTGTCCTCATTACTCAATCTCATTCCATTGTCTGCACTTGCAGCCATTCTGATATTGGTTGGTTATAAATTAACCAATCAGGAGATTATTAAAAAAATGTATTCAAAAGGTTTAAATCAGTTCATTCCGTTTATTGTCACTATATTTGCCATTTTGTTTACCGATCTTTTAATCGGAATCATGATCGGCATGATCGTGGGATTTATTTTTGTTACAAGATCAAATATGCACAAATCAATTGTGATGGTTAAAAATGATAACAACTACCTGATCAGATTTTATAAGGATGTTTCTTTTCTTCAAAAAAGTATTCTTTTAAGTATGTTTGAGGAAATAAAAGACAATTCATCAGTTTTAATCGATGGCTCCAAAGGAGTTTTTGTTGATGATGACATCGTGGGTTTGGTCGAGGATTTTATGAAGCGGGCCGGAGCAAAGAATATTAACGTTGAACTTAAGAAATCCACATTAGCAATCAGTCCTCTATTTAAGGCGGAATCAAATGGATAATATTAAAAGAATCATTTTAGAAAATAAAGCATGGGCGAAGAGCAAAGTTGAGATAGACCAGGATTATTTTTCCAAAATGGCAAGAGATCAAAAACCAGAGTACCTTTGGATCGGCTGCTCCGACTCTCGAGTGCCCCCTACGGAAATTACCAACACCGATCCTGGTGAAATGTTTGTTCATCGAAACATCGCAAACCTCGTGGTCCATACGGACATGAACTTTTTAAGTGTCCTTCAATATGCCGTAGAAAATCTTAAAGTTAGTCACGTTATTGTTTGTGGCCATTACAATTGCGGTGGAGTTCGTGCAGCAATTTCCCATCAAAGTCTTGGTTTAATTGATAATTGGGTAAGAAATATTGAGGATACCTATTTTAGTCATAAGGTAGAGGTCGATTCGATCAGAGATGAAACTGCGAAAGTTAATCGTCTGGTTGAACTCAATGTTATTGAGCAGGTGAGTAATCTCGCTCATACCTCAATTATTCAAAGGGCGTGGAAAAATTTCAAGAAGCCTTACGTTCATGGTTGGGTTTATGACATTAACACAGGTTTAATCAAACAATTAATCACTCTTGATCCAGATACCAAGCTTGATTCTGCCTACCGCTATGACTTTATTGATTA
>CAXNNO010000247.1:0-4246 GCA_964203555.1 Bacteriovoracales bacterium | reverse complement strand
CAAAGGAACTGATTATGAACGCAACTTGCAAGTTGCCAAGAACGGTCTCGCTACCAAAATCGTTCCCGGGGCCATGATGATGTGGACTTATAAGGAAATCTTTGACAATCCATCATATCAATATGCTGATCTTGATACTACACCTCGTGATAAAGAACTAAAAGAGGTTTTAAGAGCCATTGCAAAAGCCAGAGCGGGGAAGCTGAAAAAAATCAGCTATCTCACAGTACCTGATTCATTCCTCAATTACGAATGGTATGATCCAGCATTGCATGATCCTATACTTTATCAATTCGAGGGTAAAAGAGCAGTAGGCAAAATCCTTCACGCATATGATGTTCTCGTTCCTGAAAAAGAAAAAGGAATACTGTTCGAAAAATTACAAAATGTTAAAATCACTAAAGTAAAGGTCCTGGATATAAATGGTAAGCCTGTCGTGGACATAAATGGTAACCAAGTATACAAAGACACATACGTGGGAGTAGTTGACAATAGTGGTAATGCAGTACACACATATAGGATAAATAAGTATCCCTTTCTTTATGAGGTCATGGGATTTGAGAACCATACACTTGAGGACCCGTTGACTAAGAAAATAATTACGGATGAGAAGAACGTTATTAGATATTTTAAACTTCCGGCGGTTAGTGAATTAGGGAGTCAAGACGAGGTGATTCCTCTTAAAGGACCCATCGACAAGTCCTATGCAATAGGGGCCAAAGCTGCATTTAATAATGACAAGATTGATTATGATTCCACGACTACTGAACAAGATTCAAGAGAAGTGATGGAGCAGAGGTGGGAATCTTTGAGAGATTATTATCGAGAGGTGGTTATGAATTGGATCAGACGGGAAAAAAATGAATTAGATAAGGAACAGAATCCTCCGTGAGCGCGGGCCATTTAAAAGCTGTATCCCGCTCCCAGGGCCCAGAGGATGTGATCCTGACTAAGGAATTTAGAAAATTCAGTTTGAACGAAAAATTTTCCTAAGGGCCATCTGGAGTAGATTCCCGCCATCGGGATGAACTCACTTCCTTCGCTGATGGTGGCCCCACTGTTGGGAGGATCCTGCAGAAGTTGAGAGACAAAAATGACCGGAATCTTGAGTCCAATCTCGGATTTTGTACTAGAGACAAAGTGACCAATCCCAAGGGATCCCTTCAGTCCAACTGCGTGAACATTTGATTGAGAGTAGGTCAGTGCAGTGGGGTCGAGGGCCTTGACTTCTCCGGACGCCAGCATGAAACAGGCATCTATTGAAAAACTAAAATTTTTATTTTCTCTGGCGTAATTGATTCCGGGACAAATGCCTTTGTTCGTTATGATGAGGTCATATTCACTAACCGTATCATTGAGTACCGCTTTATTTTGCCAGCTGACATAATCAATAAATAGTCTCCAATGGCCTTTAAAGATTTTTTCTTCAAGGTTTTTAAAGTGATTCTGAATAAGGTCATACACTTTTTCAACATTTGATTCTTTGTATTCAAGTTGAGATAGATTTTCTCGTAGTGAAAGAAAAATTTGTCTGTTCTTATTTGTTTCAGGCACAGGGGAATCAATTTTTTGTAAAATTTTTGCGACTAGACCATAAATTTTAAAATTGAGTTTCTTAAACTCCTGAGAAAAATCATCCGGATCCACGGTCTGGGCGTTTTTGATGAGTTTCTGTAATTTTCTGGATTCAGCGGAATGTTTTGAGTCTATTCTTTTCTTCGTTTCCAGGATTTCTTTTACGTAATCCCTGGATTCACCTCTTGAAACGGGAATCACGATGAACATCAATAGAGTGAATAATAATATTTTCATAACCACAAATGTGTCTGGAGTAAGAGGACCCAGCTGTCCGGAGTTGAGACTTCTGTTCCGAAGGCCCTGGTGTTATAGATATCGGCCCTTAATTCAATCTTCTGGACTGGAAAAACCTGCACCCCCGGGCCCCAGCGAACGGTAAAGTTTTCGTTACTGAGGTCACTTTTTAAGTATTCAATGTTGTTATAGACATAGATCCCTCGTGTTGGGCGCAAATAGGTCTGGATGAGCCCATAACGGGAGTCTACTGTTGTTTGTGTTGCTTTTATTTCCTTCTGAATCTGACCGATCTCTCCGATGATGGAGGAGCCTTCTTTGAGATTCAGCCGTGCGTGCACGGAAACGTTTTGCTGAGAGAAGCTGGAGTTACTGCTATTCATGTAGGAGGCACCCACTCTGTGAGTACCACCAACAGTCCTCTCAATCATGGTGCTTCCACCTTTCATTCTTAGGTCTTCATTCTGGTCAAGATTTCCCACGAATCCATGAATCCCACCTTCCCAGTTGTCTGTCAGAAAGTGCATCGCCACGCCGTGGGTTTGATCACTTTGATTGTTCTGAGTTTGGGTCCGGCTAAAGGCAATATGCTCGACGACTCTGACGCCAAAAACCTTATCCATGAGGCCCGCGTAAAGTCCCAACCTGGGATTAAGCCGATAGCCAAGATAATGTTCCCGGCTTTTCCATTCTTCCTTGTTGGCCTCGCCAGGAGGTGCACCAATTCGCGGTGGAATTTGTCCGTAATTATAAACGGCAACGAAGCGATCTTTCTCGCCGAATTTGATGATCGCCCTGGCATCCGCTTGCATTGTGATCCAGAGATCAGTTTTTTCGTTAGAGCCAGGGTTTCTCGTGAGCTTAAAGCGTCGGTAGTTAATTTGCGTTCTGAACCAGTCTTGCTTTGGTTTTTTAAACAGGAAACCAGACTTTTCAGCAATTTCTTCTTCAGTCCACGTCTTGGGATAGGCCCATCGCGCAGAGACGAGAGTCGCCGAAACCGCCCTTCCGTAGTCATTCAGGGGACCATTTCCAAAGGGATTAAAGTGGCAATTCAAGCAGGACGTATACCCGTGACCAATATAATTCGGATAGCCCCAGGAGAGACCGGTTAAAAACATAAAGAAAATGAGAAAAGAGCTTTTTAACAACATGAAAAAATGAGCTTTATTTTAGAGGCATTTCCACATCAACAACAACCTCATCATCAACCCCGACCCCCAGGTACTGGGCCTTACTGAGCTTAAAGTCGGCCGCCTTCACTTTAAAATTCGCCTTCACTAAACCATCTATGGTTTCATATTTAACTGATATTGGGACCGTCACACCATTAAGTTCAAGTTGCGCCGTACCCTTACCATCCTTGGCCTTGAGTTTAGTAATCGTTGCCTTTGGATGCTTACCAGAGTTCAAGTGTTTGACAAAATGTTCGTCTCTTAAATCAATTTCTGTTTTGAATGATTCAATCAAAACGGAAATTTTATCAGATTCAATGGTTGATCCCGTTTGCTTCAGCTGGCCCTTCACTTTTGTTGATACCGCCTGAAAAGATCCAGCGGGTGATAACCCAACATTGACCACAATTTTAGATTGAGCGAATACAGAGAATGAAAAAGTTAAAGCACAAAGGTAGACCAACTTCATTTTGAACCTCTCCTATTAATATTTATTCATTTGATAACAATAATTTACGATCGGCAATTACTAACTGACCTACATAATTGGGGGATAACTTTTTTTGTTTCTTTTTTGTCGTGGCGCCATGGCCCTCGAGGAAGGAAGGATATATGCGCCCTGTAAATCAATGGTTCAAAAAATAACTGCTTTTTATGAAGATTTTCTTTGAAATAAACGAAATTGGAGGTCTCACTGGGGGAGAGGTGTCTTAAGGTCGTGAAACCATGGAAATTAAGTCTGGCCTAAACCCCCATCGTAGTAGGTCAGTTTATAAAAAATTCAAGACAGAAATATTATTCATGAAATTCGATCAATTCTCTGTTAAGAGTTGGGAACTTTTACTCCTGAAGGTACCAATGAAATTATTATGTGTATTTTTTATGCTCGCCCTAAGTATTCCTTTTTCCTATTCATGCGAGATGGTCAGTTCGCAGTTTGAGGAGGGGGCAAGTGTTACTAAGTATGCGCCTCGCCCTGGTAAGGGCCCCACGACTTCCGAGCAGGTTCTCATTCTTCCACCCACGGGTGGTGAAAACATGACTGACCGAGGACTCGCGAGGTCTCTTTGCAGAAGAGGGCATCTTGTTATTATTTTTAACTACCTCCAGCTCCCGGAAGTCAGTATTGA
Organism: Bacteriovoracales bacterium; assembly: GCA_964203555.1. Classification (GTDB taxonomy): domain Bacteria; phylum Bdellovibrionota; class Bacteriovoracia; order Bacteriovoracales; family Bacteriovoracaceae; genus Peredibacter. The sequence continues at coordinate 129 of CAXNNO010000247.1, read as the reverse complement.
TCTATCAATTCATGATCAAACCAATCGCAAGCTTCTTGATTTGATTGACCGGTATCTGACCCTTGAGGCCCGTCAAACGACAATCATTGGTTCAAGTCTTGGTGGAATCTATGCTTCAATGATTTTCTC
>CAXNNO010000246.1:0-4255 GCA_964203555.1 Bacteriovoracales bacterium | reverse complement strand
TGGATGTTCTCGATCCAGCGCTACTTCGACCTGGACGATTTGATCGTCGAGTGACCGTTGGGCGTCCTGATGTTCGTGGTCGCCATCAGATCTTAAAAGTTCACACACGTAAAACTCCTCTTGCAAATGACATCGAGCTCGAAGTGATTGCAAAAGGTACTCCGGGCTTCACTGGTGCGGATCTGGCCAATCTTGTAAACGAGGCCGCTCTTCTGGCCGCTCGGGATGGTAAGAAGGCCTTAGCGATGGCCGATTTTGAGAACGCAAAAGACAAAGTCCTCATGGGAGTTGCTCGTAAGTCGATGATGATTTCTGAAAAAGAAAAACGTCTTACGGCCTATCATGAGGCCGGACACACTCTTGTGGGCATGAATCTTCCTTATACTGATCCTATTCATAAAGTATCAATTATCCCACGAGGCCAGGCCTTGGGTGTTACTCAGACTCTTCCCAATGAAGATATGCTGAATCTTTCCAAGGAAAAAGGGGAGAATTTTATTTCTTTCCTCATGGGCGGTCGAGTTGCAGAGGAATTGGTTTACGGTGAAATGACAAATGGAGCATCAAACGATATCGAACGGGCCACCGACCTTGCTCGAAATATGGTATGTAATTGGGGCATGTCCGAACGACTTGGCCCAATTAATTATGTTAAACACAATGGCGGGCCGATGTTTGGCGGGGGAGATCCAGTTTCTTTCTCCGATGAGACTTCAAGAAAAATTGATATGGAAATTGCTAACTTTGTTCAAAAAAATTATGAAGTTTCTAAAAAAATTCTTCAGGATAACATGGACGTTCTTCATCGGCTAACTGAAGCGCTTGTTGCCTGGGAAACTCTGGATGCTGAGCAGATTAGAAACATTGTCGCCGGAAAAGATATCGGTCAACCAGAGATGACGAAAAAGCCGACCGATGTTCCTCCTGCCGAAACTGTGGTTGCAGCAAATCCTTTATTTGGTGCCGGCAAACCTACGCCGGCCTGATCGATGAATTCGCCTCAATTAGTCTTAAAACGAATGGGGGTACTTAATTGTACCCCCAATTCTTTTTCTGATGGGGGACACATTCATTCGACCGAGTCTTTTAAAAAAAAAATCGCCTCATTTGGTCACGTGGAATCGCTGGATATTGGAGCTGAATCTTCGGCACCTATGAACGAATCCATTTCATGGAAAACTGAATGGGAGAGGCTCTGTCCCTTTCTGCCTTTGTTAAAATCTTTTTCAGGAGTGCTGAGTTTTGATACTTACCATCCTGAGACAATGGAAGAGATTTTAAAATATTATCTCAACAACGGATTCGATCACGAACTCATCTGGAACGATATTTCTGGAAAATTTGACGGTTTTGCCAAAGAGTTTCTTTCGATGTCTCCCAGGTTTTCCTATGTCTTCTGTCACAATCTCGCCCCAAAAAGGGAGTTGTCAGGCAGACACATGGATTATGTAGATCCAGATCTTTGTCTTGAATCCCTTAGGGATTATTTTACTCCTCATAAACTTTCTCAGGTGATTTTTGACCCCTGCCTGGGATTCAGTAAGACCTACGAGCAAAATTGGTCAATCCTTGAAAAGTTCGGAGTACTCCAGGAAATGGTTGGTCATCCCAGATGGCTCCTTGGTTTTTCCCGTAAATCTTTTTTAAGAAAGAAATTTAATCTCACCCTTGGTGACCGCGATGAATTGGATCGAATTCACGGGGAAGTCTTGAAGAAAATATCTTTAAAAGGTGAAGTCTGGATTCGAACTCACCGGCCAGAACTACTAGAGATATAGTCGTTCCTGATTTACTCTTTGAATTTCCCCCCTGTATAATCAATTCATGAGACTTAGCGGCCTGACTTTTGAAACAATTTATTTTGAAGATTATTTATCTTTTTTGACAGAAGTTCTTGAACTGGAGCTTTTTGATCTCTCAGATAAATCTATGCGTCTTGATCTTAATGACACCTGGCTTGAGATCAGGAGGGCCACGAGTGCCACCGATCAGGTGACTGGCAAAATAGAATTTCACCTTTCCGATGAAGAGTACGATGCCCTGGCGCAAAAAATGAGTTTCTTTTATTATCGGAGAGGTGGGACTCGTTTTCTTCTTCTTGATGAACTAAATGATGGTTGGGAGATCATTGATCCTGATGGTCGGTCTTGGCAATTTAAAAAGACTCCATTTGTTAGAAATCAGATAAATCTAACCACTAGTTCCATCCTCTTGTAAGAAATTTTTAGTTTACGAGCCTTCAGATTTTCTGGAATGATCTTCTCCGGTTCTTCACACTCGGAAAAGGATTTCCAATGAAAGCTTTATTGTCTGTTATTCTTCTCGTTTCTCTGGTTTCTGCGACCTTTGCCTCTGAGAAAGGCTTCGATGTTATTTACGGAGTCGATAATCGCAAGGACGTTTTCGAGTCAAAAAATTCTATTCTTGTGGAACTTTCTAAATCCACTGCCGCCATGATTCAACCGATGTTCATGAGCACTCTCAGTAATGGGAACGTTCAGATTTCAGGGGGAAATCTTCAGTCTCGCGGAATTTGCGCGAAGGAAAGATTTTCAAATCAAGTTTCAGTTGCCAATTGCTCGGGGTTTCTCGTTGCTCCAAATATCCTTGTGACAGCTGGACATTGTATTAAAACAGATTCAGACTGCTCGGCCTTTAATTGGGTTTTTGATTATAAAGTTGAAAATGCCCAGCAAGGTGCTATCCAGGTGTCACCGACATCGGTTTATTCGTGTAAAAAAATTATTTCCCGTAAGCTAGATCAAACGAACAAAGACGACTTTGCTGTCATTGAACTTGATCGCAAGGTTCTCGATAGAAGTCCTCTCGCTTTTCGTCGCAAGGGTAAAATCTCAAAAGGCTCTTCAGTGGCGGTCATTGGTCACCCAACAGGCCTTCCAACTAAAATAGCAGACAGTGCCAAGGTCCGCTCTCATGCCGATAAGTACTTTGTGGCCAATCTCGACACTTATGGTGGTAATTCTGGTTCAGCGGTTTTTAATACCAAAACTTCTGAAGTTGAGGGAGTTCTTGTTCGAGGTGAAAACGACTACATTTATAATTCCACTTTGGGATGTCAGGTTTCTAAAATCTGCAAAACAAATGGTTGTCGAGGTGAGGAAGTGACTTACATAACGAACATTCAGGCATTGAGAGATCTTGAGTAGAATGGTTAGTTTATCCGAATGACAAAGAAGACCCCATTTATGGGGTCTTTTTATTTGACGTCTTCTCAGATTAGTTGAGAAAATAAGTAATCTAAAACTCTTTAAGGAGAAGTTATGAAATGGACTTCAGTTTGTTTACTCCTGGCCTGTGTTGCCAATACTCATGCGGCGTCGATTGCAGTGATAGATTCTGGTCTGGATTATAAGCATGAAATGATTGTTCCCAATCTATGGGTCAATCCAAATGAGACTGAAGACCGTCGCGACAATGATGGTAATGGTTATCAGGATGATGTTCATGGATGGAATTTTGCAGAACAAAACGGAAACATTATTGATTACAAATATCTTGGAACATTTTCCCCTGACTGCAAAAAATTCTTTGATATTCAGGGTAAATACTTTCTAGGTCAGGCGACCTTAGAAGAAATCAATTGGATGAAAGAAATACTTCAGGATCCTGCCTTTGTTAAGCAAATGGGTAAGTTTGGAAATTTTGTCCACGGCACTCACGTGGCGGGTATCACGATCAGGGATTCAAACAGTGAGGCGATGGGGATTAAATTAATTCCTACCGAGATCAATCCATTTCTTGAAGGACTTGGTCATTTGAAATCCTCTAACCTTGATCGCTGGGCCCTTCTCAAGAAAGCGTTTGAAGCACTTGCAAGTCAACAGATGGGTCTTTTAACAGATATTGCCCGTTTCGTGGACTATCATAAAATTCATGTTGCTAATGGATCTTTTGGAACAGGTTTTGATCAGGCAAAAATGATTACAGATAATGCCTATAAAATCATCTTCTTTAAAAAACCTGGCGCAGCCGAGTCTGAAAAGGCCGCAAGAATGTTTATCGAAGCACTTGTTCGCGCCGGAGAGAAGTTTGTTGCTGCCGCCCCTGATACGTTGTTTGTTTTCGCTGCTGGAAACGATGGAATGTCTAACGATGATTTTGGAACTTCCCCTGCTAACATCAAGGCCGACAATGTCATCACAGTCGGTGCGACTTATAAAAATGAATTTTTTGCACCTTTCTCAAACTTCGGTACAAAAATGGTAGACATCGCTGCTCCGGGGATGCTGATCGA
>CAXNNO010000245.1:0-4277 GCA_964203555.1 Bacteriovoracales bacterium | reverse complement strand
GGTTTATTTTCCCGGCATTTATTCATCTGGGGCGGGGCTTGATTGTTCCGGTGCCCTATCTTATTAAAACTGATCTGATTTTTTAAATTGAGTCTGGCGATGAATTTGCAGATTAAGATATCTGTAAAGCTGGGCAACTTTTAAAAGGAAAATCAGATGAAAGAAATTAACTTCAAAAAGACAGTTCATGGAAGCACTAAAGAAGTCGTCGCCAAGCTAACTCAAGCCTTGAAAGCGGAAGGATTTGGTGTGTTAACGAGGATTGATTTAGATTCAAAACTCAAAGAAGAATTAAATAAGGACATTCCCTCAACGATTATTTTAGGAACCTGTAATCCGGAGTTGGCCTACGAGGCATTTAAGACCAATGCTAATGTGGCAGGTTTACTTCCCTGCAATGCGGTTGTGAGGGAGATTGCTCCCTATGAATCTTCAGTAGAGTTGGCCAGACCTTCTTTATTGATGGATATCATTGAAGACGAGCATTTAAGTCATCTGGGTAGGTATGCGGATACAAAATTAAATCGTGTTTTAGATTCTCTTCACTGACCGCCCCAAGAAATGGGTCGGTCATCGAGAGTTAAATCTTTTTACAAACGGCCCTTCCATTTCTAACCAGCTCAGCATATCTCTCGTCTTTTAACATCAGCTTAGCGAGTGCTTGCGCTCTGGAATAACCTTCTTGGAAAATTTCTTCTTGAGCAGGGATGCCGCCTACAACTATGTATGAATACTTAACACTGCAAGACCAAAGCTCTTGAGTGCAGGTTTCTCTGCCAGCATCATAACCTCTTTCGAACTCAGAAATGTTGCTCTGAGCAAAAGTTGTCATTGATCCAAATAGGAGTGAAGTTAAAAGGAGATTTTTCATGGGCGATAGTCCCGGTTTGGTGGAATGTTGATAGTAAATCTTTCCCCCCTTTGATAGCACGATCCCAAGGGGATGATCAATAGAGATCTGGATCTGGAATGGTGCCCAAACTAAATGGAATTCTGAGCGGCTGGACTTGGTCTACCTGTTACCATCGACAGGCCCACGAGGCTTGTCACTTCGTTGAACCATCTTAAACTCACTCTGGGGACGTGTCGCCCCATGCTCCCGGCGAAACATCTTTTTGATGGAAGTATCACTCTGAGCAGTTTGGCGGCAGCTATCAGCAATCCTTAGTTGATCCGCGCATTTGACACAAATCCATTCGGCCTCAGTTGTTGGATTCCGATGGTAATAGAGTTCCACATCCGGTCGAACCTGCTGACATTCCTCACAGAAATTTCGCTGTTCCTGATGGATCACGGCCTCGGTCATTTGCTTCTTTTTAATGGGAGCGCGTTCGTTGACGACCTTGGGAGTTGAAGATGGTTTAAGGCCTGCTTTCAGTAATTGTTCTTTTAAACTCTTCATACTTCCTCAAGTTGATTATTTTTTTTCTTATCTTAGCAGATTTGGTTACGGATACCATAGTATTTGATTATTTGGACATTAGGAGTCGATTAAATGGATGTCCTGCGGAAAAATCTTGTCACCACCCGGCATTAGGAAGAAAATCCGACTATTAAGAACAAAATAATGGGTAGCGAAAATTTATGAAGATGCTTGAATTGGTAAAAAAGATGAACCGAAAAGGGGACCTTTTTATTAAAAAAAACGGGACCAAAGAGTTTCATAAAAAAGCTTCCGAACTCCTCGCTGACGCGGGCCTTGAGAAGCATTTTAACTTTGAGTCGATTGTTCAATCGGCCTTCTCTGATAAACATTCTCAACATTTTAAGAATCTGGAATTTAGTGATTTACCGGTCACGATTGCCAACGGAGAAAACTGCTTCATCGATGTCTACTTCTGGCGCCGAAGGCCCACGGTCATTCATAATCACCATTTCATCGGGGCATTTATGTGTCTTCTTGGGGGAAATGTGGATCTTGAGTTTAAATTCAAAAAAGACAGAAAACTCGGCAAGTTTCATGACATGGGAGAGTTGGTATTAAAAAACACCAGAAAAATTGTTCCGGGAGATATTGCTGAGATTGCTTACATGGATAAGTTCATTCATCAGAATCATCATCAGGCCGAACTTACCGTGAATCTGTGCTTCAGGACTCCTCAAGCACCCGGTAAAAGTCTGTCTAATTACCTTTATACGGGCCTTCGTTATGAGAAGAATACGGAGTTATTAGGCAGAGTGGGGCGCTTGATGAAATTCATCGACCTGGGAGTCTTTGACCCGGATAAAGTGAACATCAATCATGATGATGCAATCAATTTCTTGATTCAAACATTTGAAACGAGATCGCAAAACCCCCGCCTTCTAAAATTAAGAAAGCAGCTTGAAAAAAGAATCAATAGCGATTTAGGCGTTGATATTTCTCAATTACTCACTGAACATGATCTTAAGATGGAAAAAATTGAAAATGAGTACGAATAATAAAGACCCTCTCCATGGTAAGACCCTGGAACAAATCTTAAATGAACTCGTTGAATTCTATGGCTGGGAGCAACTGGGGACGATGATCACCATTCGCTGCTTTACCCACGACCCCAGTATTAAATCGAGTCTGCAGTTTCTCAGAAAAACTCCCTGGGCACGTACTAAAGTGGAAAATCTTTTTATCTACATGAAAGGTCAGTAAGGGGCGAACCTCACTGCACTTTCTCTTCTTGCGCCATTTTTTCTTTTTCTTGAATGTACAAACCCGAACCAATGATAAATGTCTCACCGCCTGACTGGACCTGACGAACAAAAGCTTTTTTCAAAATGGCCTCATTACCGCCGGGTTTGTACCAGTAGTATTTGACCCAGTCGCTGCCATTTTTCATGGCCGCATTGATGTAATCGCGGGCGAGAGTCTTTCCCCTGGCATCTTTTAAGTTTGCAATATTTTTTCCTTCAAGACTGGGGTGTGCCGGATTCACAAGTTCCACCCCATCGGTTGAATCAACAAAGACATAGGTGTCCATAAAGTAGAAGGGACCACTTTTATCCCGAAGCTGATTAAACGCTTCTCTGCCTTTTTCTTTAACTAAAATGGCCGCCCGGTTAACCACATCCTCAATGAGATTTTCATCCATCTGCATGTGATAGCTCCCAGAGCCAACGATATATTTTTTTCCCGACGGAAATGTGACTTGTTTTAAATAAACAGATTTCCAGGCCGGAAACATTTGACCAGGGTAGGGGTACATGTAATGGGCCCAGCCTTGGCCATCTGGATTTGATGCAACTTCCAGAAACATTTTTCCGTAGGGTCGACCAATAATGTCTTTTTCATCCCTGCCGTTTTTTCCCTCAAGCGAGGGGTCTGCTGCGTGAAGAACTCGATTTCCTTCCATGTCCCACACAAAGAAATACGTATCCTTTTTAAACCACTTCGATCCTTTTTTTCTCAATTCAGAATAGGCGTCTTCTCCTTTTTTTTCGAGAAGATCAGATGCCTCTGTCACGAGATTCATAAGTGCGGGTGCAGTCATGCTGCCAGAAATCTCCCGGCCTTTTCTTGCACCAGGAAGATAAACTCCGGCCGCAACCATTAACCACTTTTTGCCAAAATTTGCCTTCTCAAAATAAGTTGTTTTTTCTGTCGATGCGCTATCTCCGGGTCTCGGCCACATGTAGTTGATCCACCCGGAGTCCTTGGTTTGAATTTCTTTGAGCATCTCACGGACAAATAATTTATTGTTTGTGTCTTTAACATCCAGGACACTTCTTCCCTCAAAGTTTGGAAAGGCGGAATTGACCAGTTCAATACCATTGGGATCGATGACGAATATGTAGGCATCCTTTGCCCTGAAGCGGCCGGTTTGATCATGAAACAAGGCAAAGGCTTCCTGGCCATTTTTTTCAATTTCTCTGACAGCATCTTTGACTACATCTTTGACAAAACTTTTTTCCATCTGGTCATTGTAGACACCACTTCCGACAATATAGTTTTTACCGGAAGGTGATTTAATGAGTTTTACAAAACTACTCTTCCATCTGGGTAGGATCTCTCCGGGAACAGGCCATTGATAATGATACCAGCCTTCTCTCTTTTCAGGTGAGGATTTGGCCGCATCGATAAGGCCTTTAATAATGGGTCTGCCATTTATATCCTGAAGGCCCAAGTTGTTCTTACCTTCTAAGGCCTTATCCGGATGAACAATCATGTTTCCGTCCGGATCCAGGACAAAAATATAATTTTCTTGTTTTCTCCATTTACTATTGGGTTCCTTGAAAGTTTCAAAAGAAGACTCGCCCTTGGTTTTTACCATCTTCGCGGCGTCATTAACCAGATCAACAAGGTC
>CAXNNO010000244.1:0-4279 GCA_964203555.1 Bacteriovoracales bacterium | reverse complement strand
AAGACGTTTCCTGCAAAGGATAGGCAAGAGAAATATCATCGATATCGCGTTCAACACTTTTTCTATTAATTCCAAAACCCTCTTCATTAAGTCGATTTGTCATTTCTGTGATGGATAAAGCAGACTCTTCACTGGTGTGGGCGAGAATCCGTTTGATGTGGTTCTGCCTTTGAACTTTTCCTTTATCTTCCGATAACTTAGACATTTGACCAACCTTTTGAATGGAGACCGACATTGATTGTCCTACCTTCTCGGTTGGTTATTCGAAAATATTAAGGCCAATGGCCAAAGATTTTTTTTTAAACTCTCCTTAATCCATTAAAAGAAGACACTAAATGACTTGTAATTTGGATCATCTTTTTCTATGTATCGACCTATGGAAAAAGTCATTAATAAGTTCTCCAATCAGGCCTGGCTCCTTAAGATCATTATCATGTTGATCGGCATTCTTGGCATCCACACGCAATTTCTCTCCTCCTACATGGGAAGATAGATCATCGATTCCTAACCGGGATTTCTTCCAACGTCTGTTGGTAAAATTCCCGGGTTAATTTTGACAATCAACTCAGAACTGACATTTCCCACACCGTGAACCAGTTTCACCACGGATTCGGCATAGTCTCTGTCGAATTGAGATTTTACTGAACCGCTTAATTTCACATTTGAATGATCCACGACGACTGTAATGTCGTTAGCATCAATTCGTTTACTGTTACCCAGAAGCTCTTTAATGACTTTCTCAAGCTCTGCATCGGGGTGAAATCGGCCAATCTCTTGCGGGTGATAGGAATCCTCATGGGTATTCAAGGCAAGACCTTCATCAAACTCAGACGGGCCATGGCCTTGGAGAGATTCCCTCTCCTCACTATCGTTAATGAGATCCATAAATTCTTCGTAGCGGGATTTTTTAGGAGAATCCTCGTCTGGATACCGCGAACGATGATCGGGAGTGTTCATAAGCACCTCTTTTGTTCATAGTGAATGACAAGAGATACTTATGCCAGACTGACCGTTTCCTGACTTAAAGGCCTGAAAAAGAGGTGTGAACGGAGCGAACGCCTACGATACCAACCAATCTCAGTATATTGGCCTCAAGAAACATTCTATTAACCGGATCACTATCCAACTCGAAGAGGGAAAATTGTCCATCAGTTTGGTGCAAGTAGAGACGCTTATTGTGTCTCGTGCCAGTGATCCCATTATAAAGATAATTGAGTTTAATAATCCCGCCCGTATCAAGACTAAAGTTTTCCACTTCAAGTCGAACCGCTTCATGCCCATTTCGCTGGACTAAAACAGCACCTTCATCAACCACCCTTTCGGCGGGCAAAGTGACATCATTGAAAATACCGCCATTAGGCATGGTTATCACGTATCGCATATTCACGATTCGATTTTGGTCATTCGTTTCCAGGTAATAATCCGTGACATCGTTGTCAAACTCTGAGGTGATAACCGCGAGTTTGAAGACCTTGGCATGGACACCGATGGATAAAGAAATCAGGATCAAAAAGCAAACAAGTCTCATTTTTCCTCCAAATTAATTTTTATTCTAACTTCAAAAAGATCTCAAATAAAAGACAAAGGCGTCAGAGTCCTAGGCCTTTTTATTGAGCTTTTTAAAAATAAAATAAACAGGAATTCCTGCAGCAATAAATGATAATCCTATGAGTGATTCCATAGGACTTACGATCACAGTGTTAATTAATAATAAAATCGCGAGAATAATGAAAACAATCGGCACGACTGGGTAGCCTAGTGTTTTGTAGGATCTCTTTACTTCCGGAATCCTTTTTCTGAGGACAAAAACAACTCCTGTTACCATGGCGTAAAAAATCCAGGCAGAAAAAACAACATAATTAGTTAACTGATCAAAGGTTCCCGACAGGGCCAGTAGCATCGAAACAATACCTTGAACAATAATCGAAGCGACTGGAACGAGTGTGGCATTGTTGACGTTAGCGAGCTGTTTGAAAAAAAGACCGTCTTTTGCCATTGCATAGGGAACTCTCGCACCCGTCATGATCGAGCCGTTCATAGCACCTAGTGCAGAAAACACAAAGGCCGCTGAAAGAAGAGTCACTCCGGACTGGCCCATAAAAGTCATGGCGGCCTTCGTAGCAACCGGAAGAGCGTCGGGAAAGGCATCTGAATTAGCTGTTAGTATTTCGGAAAATGGTAAGGCATAAAAGTACGCAACATTGGCGACGCAATAGATAGCAAGAATCACCAGCATTCCAAGGCCCAGGGAAAGTGGAATATTTTTTTGAGGATTTTTAATTTCACCGGCAATCATGGGTAAATTATTCCATCCATCGTAGGCCCAGAGTGCGGCGAGCGTTGCAGACCCGAAGGCGGCCCATCCGGTGAAGTCGGAGGAACCAGTGTCTTGGAGTGTGAAATGAGAAAAATTCCCTCCCTCACTTAATAAGAAAATCCCCAGAGATAAAGCAGTGATCACCAGGAGTTTCAGAGCGGTCATGATTGAATTCAATCGACCACCGAAAGCAACACTCAAACAATTCAGTGAAGAAAAGCCTATAATGACGATGACTGATGCTGACGCTCTGCCCCCGACGACGGAAAGATCTATCGCGCCACTCAAAAAAGTCATGGCACCGACCGCGTAAGCGGCGATTGAACCCGGTGATCCAATCCAGAAACGCATCCAGCCATAAAGAAATGCCCAAAGGTTTCCATATCCTTCTTTAAGGTAAACGTACTCTCCGCCAGCATCTGGCATAAGACTGCCTAATTCAGCATAGGCGAGCGCGCCGGCCAGAGATAATAAACCAGCGACGATCCAAATGAGGATCACCATGCCAGGACTTCCTACCAGAGTGGACATGGTCGAAGTTTTGAGAAAAACCCCAGTTCCGATGATACTTCCCACGACAATTGACGCTGCATCAATTAGTGACAGACCTCGGACTAGTTGTTTAGACATTTCAAACTCTTTTGCTAAGCGTTTCTTAAGAATATCTTAAATATGATGGCCTATGTAAAGAGTCACATATCGCTCCAGCGTGCGCATCCTCAAGATAGAGCTTAAGTAGACAATAAAAGGTGATTTTTATGATGATGATCCCCATCTGATCGTCACGTAGTAAACAATGGAGGGTTCTATGCGCGTTTTCGGACTCTTGTTTTGCTTTTTTGTTTTGCCTGTATTTGCTGGAAGAGAAATTACGACTCAAATTCATGACATCGATTATGGCGATGGCAAAAATGATGAGGTTCTGGTTTTTTTGAAAAGTGGCCATGTCGCCAAACTCAGAGGGGCCCATGAGGTTTTAAATTCTCATTTTATGAAGTCCAAATCAAAAGATGAGTGGTACGTCGTCAAAATGGATGAACAAAGAGTCATTGTCGACCTGGTGAAGACTGACCCTCTTTTTGAACACTCGCCCAACAAAGATGAATTCAATCTTGCTCCAACAAATTACGTTCCAACCACCATTGCCAGCATGGACATTGCAAAAAGGTACCATCGAGCAGCGAGATACAATCCCAAGGATTCTCAATGCTTTAATCGGGCCATGATCTGGACTTATGAATGGTGGAAAAAACATAGTTTAAAATCAAATAAACTTCTGATCTATTTTTCCCGGACCTACATCCGAAGATATAATTTTGAATGGTGGTTCCACATCGCTCCCTATGTTCACATCATGGACAATGGAAAAGTTGTAGAACGAGTTCTAGATGTAAAATACACAAACGGTCCAAGGCAATTCCAGGATTGGGCGAATATTTTTCTGAGAAACGATGCTCCATGTCCCGTCATTACAAAATACTCTGACTACGCCGACTATCCCTACACGGGAGAATGTTTTTTTCAAAGAACCCACATGTACACTTATCAACCGGCCGATCTTCAAATGTATGAGGCATGGAATTTTAAAAAAGAAAATTTCATCTTAGATGAAGTGCGTGGTGCCTATCTGGAAGCTTTTGATGAAACCATGTAAAGAGGAGCTATTGTGATAAATTTATTATTAAAAATTATTTCTCTGGCCGGAACAATTTTGCTGCTTGCTTCCTGTGGAAATAAAAATACGTCAAAAAAAGAAAAAGAAGAAATCAATTCCAGAGTAGACCGCGAGGAGGAGGAGATTATACCTCTTGATGGCTCGAACATTGTCGGACACTTTCAGGCAAAGTTCATCACCCTTAATCCTCACGTGAACGGAACAATTCCGGGGTCGGCAAACTTCTATCGAAAGGATGAGAAATTATTTGCCTATGTTCGTCTCTTTGCCGGTGGTGTGCGGGCGTG
>CAXNNO010000243.1:0-4284 GCA_964203555.1 Bacteriovoracales bacterium | reverse complement strand
GGGATTGAGTTCATTTTTTACAAATTGAAGATGCTCCAAAAGCTTTAATGCTCTTTGTGATTTTATGACAACGGCCACGAATCCCTCCTACTCATCAAGTTGATTAAAGGTTAAGATACTACTTATGAACCTGCCAAGCACTCTCAAAGATAAGAACCAATGGGTTTTTTTGGGCCCCATGGGCCCGAAGCTCCCCTCGTCCCTGATGAACTACCCTCTCATCTGCGTTGACGGAGGAGCACATTTTTCAAAATCCATGGATATCTGGATCGGAGACGGGGATTCTTTCGAAAAAACCATTGAGACTGACCATATTTTCAAATTCTCGGTCGATAAAGATCTTTCTGATCTCGCCCTGGCCTTCAATCTTTTCAAGACCCCTCTTCGATATGAGTTCCATTTATGGGGTTTCCTTGGAGGAAGGCGAGACCATGAACTTTTTAATTTAGGAGAGGCCTTCCGATTTCTTGAAACCAACCAGCAAGGGCAAATTCGTTTCTATGATCAAAATGGAAAGGTCACCTATTTTATGGTTGGTGCCGGCCAGTGGACCTTTTCTCACCAAGGTCTTTTTTCTTTAGGAACATTGAAAGAAACTGCCGTAACAATGATAGGAAAATGTCGCTATCCCATCACGACCTCTCAGGTTCTTCTTCCTTTAACTAGCCAGGGACTTTCAAATCTCGGGGATGGTGAGATCATTCTGGAAAACGAAGGACCAGTCTTTATTTATTTTCCGGAGGACCAATGAGGGCCAATTACCTTGATGCTTTGCGTGGAATCGCTGTTGTGTGGATGATTATTTTCCACGCTGCCTATGACCTCAGAATGTTCAATTATACCAACGCTGATTTTTCTCAAGGCCTTTGGTACGCATTCCCAAGAATCATTGCCTTTACTTTCTTGTTTTGCGTGGGAATTTCTCTGAATTACGGACATCAACCCAAACCAAATTGGACATCTCTTCGGAAAAGAAGTTTAAAGATAGGAAGTGCTGCTTTGGCAGTGAGTGTGGGTACCTATTTTGTTTTTCCTCAGCAATGGATTTTTTTCGGCACTCTTCATTGCATCGTGACCGGGTCTCTCCTTGGCGCCTTGCTGGTGAATCATAGACGAATGGCCGGCACTCTTCTCATCTCCATTTTGCTCTCCCAGTATGTCTTTTCCTATGACATTAAATGGGTGTCCTCTATCATACAGAAGCCATCCCTGGACTTTATACCCATTTATCCCTGGATATGGGCCATTCTTCTGGGGATTATCTGTGGTCCTTATTTGTCAAGAATAAGACTTCTGGCAGAACTTAAACCTCGGCCGTTTTTGAATTTTCTGGGGCAACATTCCTTGAAAATTTATTTAATCCATCAACCTTTAATTTTCGGATTAATTTGGGCCTATACAAAGCTTGTAGTTAGGTGACATTCTCCAATTAGCATGAGAACTTATTCACCACATATGAATACTTTTTTAAACTACTACCGAAAAGTCGAACTTTTCTTCGGAAACCTCAAGTTCGCAGTTGTTATCATCCTTCTTTTTGCCGTTTCGCTTGGGTATGGAACCTTTATGGAATCCTACCATGGAACCGAATATGCCAATCGGCTCATTTATAAGTCGTATTGGTTTATGGGCATTCAATTAGGGATGTTTCTATCCATTCTTTCAGCAACACTCATCAGGTTGCCCATGAAGAAGCATCTTTATGGGTTTTATGTTATTCACGCGGGCCTCATTACTCTTTTTATCGGGTCCTTCATCACCTATCAGTCCGGTCTGGATGGTACAATCACACTTGCTCCCAATCTTCCTGCAAGAGAAATTCAGGTCAATGAGGATGAATTTAGAATCAAGATCCCCTCCAAAGGTAAAGAAGTCACGGTTGCCCTTCCATACTCTGCTTTCGGGACAAATCTTGGTTATGAGTACGAAGGAATCAAATTAAAAAGATTCCTTCCTTTCGCTGAAAATAAATTGTCCTGGGTTCCTTCCAAGGTCGCCGATCCCTATCAATCATCCTCCATCTATAGTCTCGATAATCAAAATTTTGGTGAAAAAATAACGTTAAGCCTTCATCCTCTGTCGGGCTTTGTTAATACCGTCCAACTCGGGCTTTTGAATGTTCATTACATGCCCTCATCTCTTGTGGAGTGTTTTGCTAAAAACTCTCCGGATGGGTTAATTGTTTGGAACGGCGAAACCTCAACCTGTCTTGCTCCTCTGCCAGAGGATATAAAAAGAAAAAAGGCAATGAATGGACAGGAAATTGTGGAGATCAGTTTTAGGGACCAGAAATTAAATTTTCTTCCCAACTTATCCCCTCTGCCATTGAATGCGAAAATGGAATCAAATGAGACCTCGCCTTTTCGTATCTTCAGTAAGAGGCTTTTTGAAACGAGTCCTCATCTCTTTTTATTTGGAAAAACAACCGCCTTTTTTGATAAGGCCACAAAACAATGGCAGTCTTATCCTATAGAAGATGGAAAGGACGTCGCCCTTCCATGGATGGGCTTCAAGATTAAGGTGCTGGAGCATCGAACTGATTCTTATCCGACCATGAATCCAGAGTATATAAAACCCATTCAGGAAGAGGGACAAGTAACGATTGGAAATATGAAGGCCGTAGAAGTTGAAATGAATGGTCAAAATTTCTGGGTGAATTCTAATGAGCCAGTGGCCTTCAATCAAAACGGGGAAAGAATAACTTTTGAATTGAAGAAGAGAAATCTTCTTCTCCCCTACGAAATTGTTCTTAATCAATTCAAAATGGACACTGACCCAGGAACAAGCAGTCCTGCCAGTTATGAGAGTTTTGTCACTTTATTTAAGGGTAACGATGGCTCTACAAAGCATCACGTCTACATGAATAATCCTCTGAAATATAAAGATTTTACTTTTTATCAGGCCTCCTACTTCCAAACCAACGAAGGCCCCTACGCCAGTGTATTCTCAGTCAATTTTGACCCGGGAAGGTTTTGGAAATACCTTGGATCACTCCTACTCGTCTTAGGATCGATCTGGCATTTTGTTCTTCGTAAAAAGACGGTTTCAAAACCAGGAGAAGCTCGTGTTTAAATTTATTTTTGTTTTTCTTTTTACTCTCATTTCTCAGGCCTTCGCTCAAGGTCCCATGAATTTTTGCACCAAAGAACTTGAAACTTTCCCCGTACTTGCTGGTGGTAGAGAAAAACCTCTCTCTGTCCTGGCAAGCGAGACAATAAAATACATGACAGGCTCAGATAAGGTTGGAGACTTCTCTGCCACAGAAGCCTTTTGTAAGCTCTCTCTCAAGGCCTTTGGAATGCCTTTAGAGCTCCCTGTCTTTATTAAGGTCGATCATGTCGAGGTGAGAAAAGCCCTCGGTATGAGTGAGAATCAAGCGACAATTCCTGTTAATGAACTCAAGGAGAAAGCGGGAATCATTAAGGAAGAAACGGCCAAAACCAAAGAAAACAATAGCTATAAGAAGGAACTCAAGAAAGTCCAGGGACGACTTTCAACCTATAATGCTATCACTGACGGTCAGGCGTGGACTGTGCCGTTAAAAGAAAATGACAAAATTAAATTTATTCCATTAACTGAGTTTTTATCCCAACCAAGAGTGCAATCCGCTCAGGGCAAGGGAGTAAACCCGGTTGTCTATCTTTTCTCTTCTGCCAAAGAGGATTACCTCAAGCTCAATGGTGATAAATACATGCTTGAGTTCAACTACTATAAATTAAATCCCTTCGTCTGGTCTCTTCTGTGTTCTTTAATTGCCATGATTTTATTTGTGGTCATTAAAAACCCCATTCCTGGAGCAGTTTTTACGGCCCTAACGATAGGGTTGCAAATTACGGCCATGTTTCTGAGAGTCATGATCTCGGGCCGCGCACCAGTGACCAACATGTATGAGACTGTTATGTTCTCTGGTTTTGGGGCCCTCATCATCAGCATCATTATTTATGTTGCGAGAAAAGAAATACTCTTTATCCTCGCTGGTCTGGCCTGTAACGTCCTGTCTCTGATGATGATGAAGTTTGCCAATGGGATGTTGGATGAGGGAATTTCTCCCCTCGTGCCTGTTTTAAGAGATAATTTCTGGCTCTCAACTCATGTGACTACGATTATCTTATCTTATGCGGCCCTGGCCTTGTCGTGGATACTTTCAAATTCTCTCCTCATCAGAGGACGATTTAAGACAATCTCTTCATCGGATTATAAGTATGAGGTTGATCTCATCTATACCAGCATCAAATTTGGGGTCGTTTTACTTTCGGCCGGTGTTATTCTTGGGGGCATCTGGGC
>CAXNNO010000242.1:0-4295 GCA_964203555.1 Bacteriovoracales bacterium | reverse complement strand
AATGATATGAACTTCTTTTTCTGTGTGCTCAAATCGGCCATCTGAAAAGACATTGTCCTTAAAAACCCGTGCCATTTCTTCCAGGATAGAATTAATGAAATTCGCACCCATGGCATTACAGGTCTCAGCTTCAAGCTTTAACTGATAATAGTTTTCAAGTTTATGGGTCATATCAATGAGATCCAGACGAACAATTCCCCCACCCCTTAATTCCATGTTTGTCGTCTGATGGGCGACAGAATTAAGGAGATCGGATTTAGTCTCATTAAAATAATCTTTTAGTTTTTCCTTGTTTCCCTGCCACTGAAAATGAACCTGACCAACTTTCCGGGTCGATATCACAGTCGTTTTAAAACCGCCGCGCTCTAGCCAGAATTTCGCCCCTAAGGAAGCTGCGGCAACAACCGAGGATTCTTCAATGACCATTGGGACAGAGTAGACTTTCCCGTTTATGAGGAAGTTAGGCGCAATACCAAATGGAAGATTATAATTAGTAAGTGTATTTTCAGAAAATTCATCGAAGCGTTTTTGAATAGTCTGATCAGGATGCCAATACTGAGGCATGTTCTTGACGAGTGTTTCACCATCATGATGGAGCTGCTCTGAGAGCCACTGGATTTTCTCTGCCTTGGTCATTTTTGAGAAACCACTAATTGTTTTCACACTTCCTCCTTTAATTCCAAAAGGCCTTTGGCAGTCAGCAAAGCCTCTCTCTGGCATAGGAAAAATTTCTTTAATGTATCATAATCAATGAGAGCAGGAGCAAGAAATGCGGAGGCCATTCCAATAAGAGAATTTGCACTCAATTTACTTTTTAATTCATATCCATCAAGCATTGAACTGATCCCCCCGGAGATGATGATCTCTTTATTTCTGGAAGGCAGGGCGTTTAAAAAACTGACCATTTCCCGTGCCGTATGACCGACATTAATAAAATTCTCACGGGCAATGTCTTCATGTCCCCGCATTTTTTCAAGCAGAGTAAAATTTGTTCCACCAAAACCGGAAAGTTCAATTCCAGCAATCGGAAGCTCCAATAATGACTTCAGACTTCCGGGCCCCATTCCCTGCCCAACTTCTTTAACAATGACTTTGTAAGAGCACTTATCCAGAAAGCGCTTCAACGTTTCAAGAGGAGAGACCTTAAAGCGGTCTCCCTCAGGCTGAAACCACTCCTGAAGTGGATTGATGTGGATGATAAGTCCGTCGGCCTCTACGGCACTGACCATGTCGTGAATGAGTTGAACAGATTTTGACTCCACAAGTTCTTCCACCTGAGCGATGCCTAAATTGGCAAAGAGGGGCTGGGAGGGCATAAATCTTTTTATCGCAAATTCACCAAGACGTAGTCTGTCTCCGAGAAGAGACCTGCAAGAGCCAAGCCCCATACCAAGTTTAAATTCTCCACAAAGTCTTGCGAGATTTTCGTTAATCGTTTTTGCATGATCTGTCCCTCCGGTCATGCTGGAGACCCAGACCGGGTAATCAAAATGAAATCCAAGGAACTTTGATTCCCACTTCAGGTTCTCAGTGGGGTGAGAAAAAAAGAGCGGTTCATAATTGAAGCGAGTATCGACATTTGTCGACTCAGTTCTCGCCTTCCTGGCAAGCTCAATGTGATCCCCTTTTCGTTCCGCTAACTCATGGGAATGAGGGAGTTTTCTGAAAGATTTCATAGACCCACCATGTATCAAAGATGAAGCTAAAAGTCATGACCTTAATAGGTTCCACGGCAAACATTACAATACATTGATTTTATTATAATTTCAGTGAGTTTTGAGGCCAAAAGAGTTGAGCATTGGTTAGACTCAACATTTGTCTACACGTGACTGGGCCCCACAACGAGAACAAACTCCCTTTTCTGGGCATCCCCCAACTCTTTTGAGATGATTGAAGCACTTCCTCGAAGAAGTTTTTCGCTCGGGGAACCAAGATCCAGAGCAAGAAAGATTTCCCGTTTCGTCGCCTGGCCCATCAATTCTTCTATTAATTTTTTAAGACGATAAGGAGTTTCCATCCAGACCAAAGTTTCAGGACGCTTGAGTTCTGATTTTATCCACTGGCCTCGGTCGGGTTCTTTAACTGGCACAAAACCCGAAAAAATAAATCGGCCATGAGAAAATCCAGAAAGAGCAATTGATAGTGATATGGAATTGGGAAAAGGAGTCGCTGTCACTTTTATTTTCTGCTTGTGGCATTGATCAACAAGATTCTGACCGGGGTCACAAAAGGCCGGAAGACCACAATCACTCATGAGGTAGACCGTTTTCCCAGTTTTCAGTTGTTTTATGACTTCAACTTTCATTTTTTCTGAAGTGTGTTCATTATAGAGCTGAAATTTTTCGATCGCCTCACGAGGAAGGCCCCATTTGAGCCATCTCTGTCTTGCCACTTTATGCTCTTCAACCAGAAGAAGAACTTCCTCTTTCATGCAATCATTTTTAAGGAACTCCAGAGCAACACTTTCGAGTGGTAAATCATCCGCAATCGGTGTGGGAACTAGAATTAATTTACTCATGGATTTTGAGGGGAAGAAACAAATCTGGCCGATGAAAATCCGGATTTTCTTCGGCATTTGGAGCTAGAGCGTAATACTCCCGGGGCCCATGATCGAGACATGCAAAAAAACCACCATAGACCAGATCTCCATCTAGATCTGGAGGCAAAGTGATCCTTAAGGCCGAGGTCCAGATTTTATTTTCGACACTAACTTCATGGACAAAATCTAAAACTTTAGGAGAAGCAAATATTTTTCGTGGCTCAGTGACAATCAAGGCAAAAGGCTGATTTAAAGGAGAAACCTGAATTTCCAGATAAGGGGCCGTCAGATCATTTTCGTGAGAGCGAAGCTGTAAAAAAACTTCGACCACATCGTGGCTCCACAAACCCCAGTTTTTAGACCAGTCATGACTAAAGCTGCTATCCGAAAGCCAAGGTCTCGTGGATCTTTTTTTGGCCGTGAACTCAAAAGTTATCTCACGTCCCTTAATGTCCCACTCCACTTTAAGACTATGGAGGGCGTGTCCTGTTCCGTGTTTTTTTAGGTAGGCTTGCATAGACTAAAGAATACACCTTGGTGCATACTTGGGCCATGCAATACCAACTTTTCTTAATTATAACTCCAGGCCTTGAGGACAATGCTCGAGAGGAACTTGAGTCGAAATGTCCCGTATCTCCCGTTGTCCAGGTCAAGGGTGGGCTTGAACTCACGGCCGATCTTGAGTGGATCATCAACGCCCATTGCCTACTTAAAGTACCGACAAGAATTCTCATGAGAATCAGAGATTTTAAAGTCCGTGATTTTCCCAAGCTTCATCAAAAATTTTGTCACTTTAAGTGGAATGAATTTCTCTCCCATCCGGAACCTGAGTGGGAAATCTCCTGCAGCAAGTCCCGTCTCATGCATACAGGACGCATAGAAGAAACAATCAAAGAGGCACTGAAAGAGGCCCTTATTCGCCAGCCTTTGAATCTGGATTGGCAAAAAAAGAATTACCCTCCGCAAACATTTTACATACGCATCGTCGATGATCACTTAACCTTGAGCCTCGATCTGACTGGTGACGCCCTTTACAAAAGAGGCATCCAAAAAATCAAGGGAGAGGCACCAATTCGAGAAAATTTTGCTTCAGCTTTTTTAATGGATCTCTTTCGGGGATTAGAAACTGACATCACTCTGGTCGATCCAATGTGTGGCTCGGCCACTTTTCTGACAGAAACTTCATATTTCAATGTACCTATTCATCTTAGGAATTTTGCCTTTGAAACGGCCCCCTTCTTCAAAGGAAAAATTGTTCGCTTGCCCAAAATAACAAAAAAACTTCCATTCAATCGATTAATTGGACTTGATGTAAACGAGGAGCTGATTAAAAAAGTTAAAAATGAAATTGATCTTGATCTCAGAGTTCAGGACTCAATTAATACAAGCATAAATATAGACAGCGAATTTGTCATGATTTGCAATCCCCCTTATGGGGAAAGAATCAAAATCGAGGGTAAGCGCGGTTCATTTTTAAAGGCAGCATGGACAAAATTTCTCACTGTGGATAAACCTCTTCGCTTTGGTTGGGTTTTACCCAGCGACATGGACGATCTTTTTCAAGAGGCACCGGGATATAAGCTTCTTCAAAAAAAACATTTAAGAAATGGTGGAATGGCCGTCACTTACTGGCTTTGGGAAAGAAGATAAAGTGAAGTGTCTCATCTCAGCTTGTTTTATCACTCATTATTGTAGAACACCTGAGACTTAACCCAGACCCCCCCAATAAATTGAATGATGCCAATTTCGCCCGCTG
>CAXNNO010000241.1:0-4301 GCA_964203555.1 Bacteriovoracales bacterium | reverse complement strand
TATAGGCAGAATAAGCGGCCGTACCCATGCCACTTGCAAGATTCTCAAAGGCAATCACTGCGGCCAGAGCAGCAAAGCTCACGGGCAGGGACGGAAGAAAAGAAAAACCCAGAGTGGATATGGCCTGAAGAGTGCCAAATAAGATGAGCGAGTAGCGCATATTCATCTTGAGCATCATCATTCCGCCCAAAATTCCACCAAGAATTGTTGCTATCATTCCAAAAGTCTTGGCCACGGCCGCAATGTCGGTTTTGGAATAACCGATGTCCAAAATAAAGGGAGTGGTCATATTTGAGGCCATGCTATCACCCACTTTATACAGAAGAATAAAGAGGAGCATGATCCAGGCACCTTTCCGAGTGAAAAAATCCTTCAGAGGCCCAAGTACTGCTGCCTTTAGATTGGCGGGAATTGGAATGTGCTGATTTTCACTGGGGGCAAAAATCGTAAACAAAACCGAAGGCGCCATAAAAATGGCGAGCCAGTGGTAGACACTTTTCCATGGAAGGGTGTCTGCGAGATAGAGAGCAAGCGCCCCGGAAACCAGCATCGCCAGCCGATAACCAGTGACATAGAGAGAGGACCCTAAACCAAGTTCCTCATCCGGAAGAATTTCTCGTCTGTAAGCATCCAGCACAACGTCCTGAGAGGCAGAAAAGAGAGCAATTAAAAAGGCCCAAATAAGAACAAGGGAAAGATCCGTTTTAGGATTTGTAAAAGATAAACCAATAATGGAGACAACGATCAGGACCTGAAATAGAACCATCCATCCTTTTCTGCGGGAAAAATAAGGTAGTTTATAACGATCCAGTAAGGGGGCCCAAAGAAATTTTATCACATAGGGCAAACCGATGAGTGAAACCAATCCAATCGCCGTCAGGTCCACACCCTCGTCAGTCATCCATGCCTGAAGTGTCGAGCCAATCAAGAGAAGTGGCAGACCCGAGCTATAACCGATCAGGAGCATGGAAAACATACTCACACTGAAAATCTTTTTGAGGGTTTTATTCATAGATAAGTGGGCTCATTATAGTGGAAAGCATTTTTTCCCACTATAGTATCCTCTGTTTTCTTTTTGACGAAACCCTTTTTAAAATCGATCTTCTTTATTGCCTGACCGATGGCCTCCGCTAATCCCGGAGGAACTGCGTTTCCTATCTGGCGAAACATTGCCGTCTGAGAGCCGTGAAAGATAAAATCGTTTGGAAAACTCTGACAGGCGGCTGCCTCTCTCGGAGTCAAGTATCTGTTTTCAACCGGGTGATAATAACTTGTTCTCGCGGTGAGAATGGTGGGAGATGGTTCAAGAAGAGGAAGTCTTTGTAACCTTGTTTGACGAAAACGATTCTCTCGTAACTTTTTCCAATCCACACCGTAGTGAAGTTTCTTTGGAAGATAGTTCTTTTCGTCCTCTTCATACCGGATTCCCTTTCCGGCCGGGATAAACTTCAATCGCTCACGGTCTTCAATTTTCTTGATCTGGGCCAGTGAGAGATTGTGATTATGAGTAAGACCATCCAGAGCTTTCAAATTTTTGAAGGCTTCGGCAACTGTCTTCACTTTTTTTCCCGCTCGTGATCCATGAGTTGCAACAGGAAAGAGACACTCTCCCCCCATAACACCCATGATAATGGTGCGACGACGTTTTTCAGGAACCCCAAATTCCTCTGAACAAAGAACCCGGGCATCCATGTTGTAACCAAGTTTTTCAAAGTACTTAAAAATCTTTTGTAGTACGACCTGATTTTTTCTCGCCATAAGTCCGGTCACATTTTCAAAAAGGATAACTTTTGGCCGTGTCACCTTCACTATCCGAACAAATTCCTTAAAGAGATGATTTCTTTCGTCCTCAACTTTTCCCTTACCTACTGTGGAAAAACCCTGACAAGGAGGCCCACCCACGACCATATCAACTTTTTGGCTGGCCAGAAGTGCGCGTAGTTTTTTTTCCGAAAGCTTTTTAATATCTCCCAGATAAACTTCTGCTTCGTGATGATTTGCTGCGAAGCTATCAATGGCATCTTTATTGGCATCTACACCAAGAAGGCAACGATGACCTGCCATTTCCAGACCACAGGATAATCCTCCGCAACCGCTAAAAAGATCAATAAAAGTAAAAGATTTTAATTGTGTGTTCATATTCCCAAAGTGTAATTTTTTTGAGGATTGTATGTCTATTAATTTCCTTAACAATTGCTTGAGTATTCATTCAGAAGTTTGAACTATAAAACACTAAAAAAGTCGATATTTCCCTCTGAAAGTGGATTCATTTTGTGGTAAACTCGAAATCAGAAAATAAATATTTAATAGTTTTTCTTTTAACAAAAGGTTCAATATGAAAAGAAGAGATTTTTTAAAGAGCACAATGTTGTTTGCAGCTATTTCCACTCTTGTGGGTAAGGCAACCGGCCTGATGTCAGAAGCCCTGGCCGCTGACGTTTTTGCGACTGTTGGTAAACTTGGTTATAAAGAAGTTTCTCCTCAGGCAAAGAATGGCAAGACTTGCGGAACTTGTAAGTGGTACAAGGCCGGAGCTGCGGGCGTTGGGGATTGCACACTTCCTGCTATGAAAAATGCGATGAAGTCTGCGGCTGCACCAAAAGTCAAAGAACCTGCGTATTGCAATATGTGGGCGAAAAAAGTCTAATTTTTTTTAAAAAGAAATGACAACCAAAAGGGCCTTTTTAGGCCCTTTTTTATAGGGTCAACAATTTTTCTTTATGTGTCAAAATTTTGTCAGAATATGTTAGTTTTCAAAATCGAATGAATCTGGGATAAGGTGCGCGGCACAACCGAATGAAAGGAGACCCCCAGATGAAACGATTTTTGACTATAGCTAGCATGGCGATTGTCCTGAATGCTCAAGCGTCTCTTGAAGTCATTTATGGTGAAGATAATAGAAAAGATTTTTATGAAACTACAAACGAGCTCCATAAAAAGATTGCACTCTCCACAGCTGCAATAGTTGGACCTCGCTTTATAAAAACTCCTCATCCAAAGATTTATGATTTATTTGCAGAAACACTAGAAGAATTCCACAATATTTGCTCTACAGAGGCATTCTCCCAGCAACCGTCGATTGCAAAATGCTCCGCTTTCCTGGTAGGTCCTGACGTAATGGTTACGGCAGGTCACTGTTTTATCAATGCCGGCGCAACACCTGAAGAAATTTGCAAGACGACGATTTTACTTTTCGACTTTCACATGAAATCTGAAACTTTTGACCCCAAAGTAAATATACCGATACAAAATATCCACGTTTGCAAGGAAGTGATCGCTGCTGAATTAAATGATAAGGCCGACTATGCAGTATTTAAACTGGATCGTCCGGTTATTGGCAGAGAACCACTAAAGTTTAGAACAGAAGGGATTATATCTCATGAGGCCCCTCTGGTCGTCATTGGCCACCCTTCAGGAATTCCCACCAAAATAACTGCTGGTGGTCATATCACTTACAACAAGAATCCAACCCGCTTTTCAACAAATCTTGATACTTTTCAGGGTAATTCAGGATCTGCCGTATTTGATGCTGACACAGGGGTCATCGAAGGCATTCTGATCCAGGGTAAAACAGATTATATCCCATCAGATAGTAACGACTATTTAAGCTGCAAGGTAGTCAACAAATGCGATAACAATGGCCTTGAATGTCTTGCTGGAGCGGATGGAATGGGTGTGGCATGGGGGGAAACAGTCCTTCGTATCAGCGAGGCCCTTCCGGCCATCAACAAGGCCCTTAGTAAGGTAGAAGTAAAATAACTTCCTCAAGGGGGATTCCAACCAAAACAAGCTTTTGGCGGGAAGTCTCTTCTTGAATTAAATTGTTCGCAGTTAACTGATGATCAATCTTTATAAAAAAGTCCCATTTTTTGGGACTTTTTTATTTTTACGCAGCAATGACTCGACGAGAATAAGGATAAATCCGATGAATAAACTCATCTTCTTTCTGGTCCATTTTAAACTGAGTTTCTCTTTTTCTTACACCAAAAACTTCCTCGAAATTTAAAATTTTATTCGTTAAACCCAGATACATTCCGGGTGACCATTCGTGTGCGTGCGGATCAAATTTATTTTTTTTCACAAACTTCGGATTCATATAATTTCGGTAAATCTTCATCAATTGCATCTTCTCCAAAAGTGCTCCCTCATGCTTTTGGAAAGCAATTGTTTCCCGATGCTGTGAGGATAAAAAATGCCTGTATAGACCATGCAAATGGTTGATCGGAAAAAGTGGATTCGACGGATCTCTTCTTCGTTTGGAACTGATCCTGACGTGGTCGAGGCCACACCCGCTTGCCTTA
>CAXNNO010000240.1:0-4311 GCA_964203555.1 Bacteriovoracales bacterium | reverse complement strand
CCTCTTCCATTATTGTCATTTGCGTAATGGCGTGAAACCGTCACACCCATCAGAGCAACTTTTAATTGATCTTCTTTGTTATAAATCACTCCAAATCGCGCCATGCTTTTCGGTGCGTATTGAGGTGTTTTGCCCTCAAGAGCTCCCCTTGTGTAGCTTGCATCAAGAAGACTGATATTGGCGTATAAATTGAAATCTCCCATCGGTCTTAGTTTATCAAAAACGTTTGAAAGTTTGATTTCAGTCGCAGCATCGACTCCTTTGTGCGTTCCTGCGCCGGAATTTGTATACTCTGTTCCAACCAGAGCAATTTTATTTTCATAGCGTATAAAAAACGCAGATAGATCCCAAGTAAACTGATCTGTCTGGCCCCGATAGCCGATTTCAGAGTTCAGGGTTTTCGATGCTTCGATATCTCCATCCACCGTGAAGGAGGTGCTTGAAGGAATGGCATCAGACCAGGTGAGTGGCTTGTAGGCCTCGGAAATGTTTCCATAAAGTTGAGCATCATCATTGAGATGGTATGAAAGACCTAAACCCAGAAGGGGAACGTTGTCGGTATCATCTTTTTTTCTTTGGGGGCCCTTTCTTTCGTCTACGGCCTGACGAATATTTTCCACTCTTAATCCAGGCGTCACCATAAATTTTCCGAATGAAAAACGGTTTTCAGCGAAATATGAATTGGTGTGAGTTTCCCGGTCTGTCCTGGCAACAACTGTTCCGTGGTTGGAATCAGGAGCGATTCCCGTTTCCTGAATAAGGGGTGAGTGAAGATTGTAGTAAAGATATCCTGCTGAAAAAGTGTGCTCATTTCCGAGAGCGGCGTAGTTATTCAGGTAACGAATTTGTCCGTTATACCCATAATACTTCTGGTCTACGATGGCATTTGAGGTTCCGTTATAGATGCCACCAAAAATGGGGGCCGTTCCTGCCGTTTGTCTTTTTGAATATCTGTCATAGGCATTTGCCCAGATAGTGGCCTCAATGAGAGAGTTGTCGTCAATTTTGTGATCAATGCCCAATGAAAGTTGAGCACGGGAGACTTTGAGGCGATCATGCTCTTTAGACGCCTTTTCTAAGTCCTCACCAAATACATTGCGGTTCGTCCCTGAGATTTTTGAAAAGC
Organism: Bacteriovoracales bacterium; assembly: GCA_964203555.1. Classification (GTDB taxonomy): domain Bacteria; phylum Bdellovibrionota; class Bacteriovoracia; order Bacteriovoracales; family Bacteriovoracaceae; genus Peredibacter. The sequence continues at coordinate 3,185 of CAXNNO010000240.1, read as the reverse complement.
CGCCTGTCTCCCCATGATCTGAGTTATATGCATTGAGGGCGATTTTGTAAGTGTTTTTCCCTTTGAATAGATGGTCTCGAATTTGTAAGTAATCGGCTGAAAAATTTGAGTTTATTCTCTGAGGACCACTTCCTTCACGGCGAAAATATTCGATTGCATATGCATGATCTCCTGAGGATCCGTAGATGGCATTATTTGTTGTCAGAAGATCATAAGATCCTCCGGTTAGTCCTAATCTTCCGGTTAAAGGCTGGGCCTTTTTTAGCGGCACAGAAATGTAATTGACCACTCCGCCGGGTTGAGGCCCGTAGTGAAGGGCGGCGCCACCGCGGATAAACTGAAATTTATCCATCATGGGCAGTGCCGGAGAATAGTAATGGGCCGGATACCCAAACATATCAGAGGCGACAGGTATTCCATCCTGGAGAAGAAGTAAGTTATAGGATTCGTGAGGATCACCAAGGCCACGATAGGTTATGGCCGCAAGGGATTCGTTAGGGATTTCTGAAATCAGTAGTCCAGGCGTTTGTGAAGTCGCCTGCCGGTAATTATTTGTCTGAAGCTTTGGGATTTGTTTTAAATCTGTAACCGTATTTTTCTTACCCGAAAAGATTTGGGTCCCTCTATTCTCTTCCCAGTAACCAGAAAATAAACCCGTTTTATCCTCTTCAACTTCTATGGTTTCGAGAGTTTCCTGAGCGTGTGCGATTGCTCCGAGGAGAACGAAAAGGGACAGGAGTTTAATCATAGCGTCATGCCTTTTTGATGATCTATATATTTGTTTGGCATATGAAACACTTCCAGTTTGATTTTGTCCAGACCTTCTCCAAAAAAAATCCTCAACACAAACTTAAGAGTTGGGGTCCTAAGGTCAAAATAAAATCTCACATATTACAAACACATCAGGCGAAAAAAAATAAATGAATTCTTTTAACTCATTTGACTTCTTTTTTTATCTGAAGATGTGCTTTGCAAAAACCACAAAAATTTTATCTGGTTAAGGTCTCTTCTTTCCTGATAGTTTTCAGATCGTTTTTTTATTTCGACAAGGAGAATATATGAGATTCGTTTTGGTTGTCGTTCTGATAATCCTCTCAATTTCCTGCGGTAAAAATGATGATAGTAGCGGCAGTCGCAGTTCAGAAGCAGAAGCTGAGAGAGAGACCTGCACTTTAAATGGTCAATCCGTTAAATGCTCCTCTGTCAGAGGGGCCGATGGGCTTGGAATTGATCTTTTAGATTTAATGATTGAGGCCCCAGTCAGAATTCAAGGTTCTGTTATTACTTTTCTTGCAGATAAAACCTCGGCTTCGAGCGGTCGAAGAATTTCATGCAATATCAATGTTAAAAACGGTGAGGTTTACCGTTTTGCTTTTCAGGGTGATCAATTACTCATGATGACTAATCAGGGGCAATATAAAATGACCCGACTAAGTGACGGAGAGGGCATCAATGGCGCCTGGATGTGGAAGGGGTATGTGGATGACGGCACTCATGTCATTAGAACGATGACTTTCATTGAAAATACGAAGGCGATTTTAAGAACAAGTTGTGAGCTTTAATAATGATGAAGGCCTCCTTGAAGAAGGCCTTCATCATTAGTTTAAATTCTCAATAACTGTAGCAACACCTTGGCCAAGACCAATACACATTGTTGCTAACCCATATTTCTTATTGTTTTGTCTCAATTGATGGGCAAGTGTTCCAGTGATCCGGGCACCGGAGCATCCAAGAGGATGTCCTAGGGCGATGGCCCCGCCATTTAAATTGACTTTTTTATCGGCCACATCAAGAAGACCCAGGTCTTTTAAAACCGGAATTGATTGTGCTGCAAAAGCTTCATTTAATTCGACAATGTCCATTTGATCCATCTTGAGCCCGGCACGCTCGAGGGCACGTTTTGAAGAGGCCACAGGACCGTAGCCCATGATGGAGGGTTCACATCCGGTTGATGCCATGGAAACAATTCTTGCCAATGGAACAAGACCCAGGGCCCTGGCACGTTCTTCACTCATGACGATCACGCAAGAAGCACCATCTGAAAGCGCTGAAGAATTACCGGCCGTGACTGTTCCGTTTTTTGGGTCGAAAACAGGAGAAAGTTTAGACAAAGATTCCACCGTTGTTTCGGGACGAACGACTTCATCGGATGAAATCATCGCAGGGACTCCAAGATCATCGTGTCCCGGAGTAGGGATAAGTTCATCTTTAAATCGTCCTTTCAGGAAAGCATCGTGGGCCTTGTAATGAGATAGCGCCGCGAACTCATCCTGCTGCTGCCGAGTCACTCCGTGCATTCGTCCGAGGAGTTCCGCAGTGAGCCCCATAGAGCCAGCACCTTTGGAGGTTGTTTTATTTAATGCCGGGTTAAAATCCACACCATGGGTCATTGGAACATGCCCCATGTGCTCAACTCCGCCGCAAAGATAGAAATCCCCCTGTCCGGACCAAATTCCCTGAACCGCCATGTGAATGGCCGTCATCGAAGAACCACAGAGACGATTGACTGTTTGAGCAGAAACCGTTTTAGGAATGTCAGTCAGGAGTTGAGCATTTCTTCCAATGTTATAACACTGCTCAAGGGTCTGTTGAACGCAACCCCAGATGATATCTTCAATTTCTCCGGGATTGAGTTTTGGGTTACGCTTTAGGATTTCCCTCATCAAATGGGCCGAAAGATCTTCGGCCCTCGTGTGTCGGTAGTTGCCGGCCTTGGACCTGGCCATCGGAGTTCTTACGGCATCAACGATTACTGCATTTTTCATAGGGACCTCTTAATAATAAGTTTTGTTTTCAACTGCCATCGCCTTCATAGACTGAGTCATCTCATACACCTGTCCAATTGAATGATACCTGGAAGAAATTTCTTCAAGTTTTCCGAGTCCGATCGAATCGGCATACTTTAAAGCCCCGGCCCTGAAGGGTGGAAATCCAAGTCCTAAGAGAAGACCCATATCGACTTCAACCGGAGTGTTGACAATTTTATCTTCAAGGCATCTTGAAGCTTCCGTGATCATGGGAATCATCATTCTCATGATGATGTCCTCATCGGTCACGTCCACTTCTCTTTTTGTCATGGGTTTAATCAATTCATAAACCTGAGGATTAACTTTTTTAACTGGCTTGCCTTTTTTATCTATTTCATACTCATAGAACCCGAGGCCGTTTTTCTGACCGAAGCGTTT
>CAXNNO010000239.1:0-4318 GCA_964203555.1 Bacteriovoracales bacterium | reverse complement strand
CTTGATGAAGTCCAGAAGTCCCGAGAGCAACAAAGAAAGAAACGTCAGAATCAAGCGGTGACCGCTGCTCTGGTTGGATACACCAACGCTGGAAAATCCTCTTTGATGAACCGCCTCTGTAAGGTGAATGTCCTGGAGGAAAATAAACTATTTGCAACTCTCGATTCGACCTTCAGAACACTCAATCCTGATTCAAAGCCGCCCATGATTATGATTGATACCGTGGGCTTCATTTCAAATCTGCCTAATACACTCATTCAAGGATTTAAAACGACCCTCGAATCGGCCATGGAGGCAGATCTTTTGATCATTGTTTGTGATATTTCTGATCCCAATTATCAAAAACATTTACGTGTCACTCAGGAGGTTTTGAAAGATCTGAAAATTGAGGACAAAGAGCAAATCATCGTCTTTAACAAAAAAGATATTCTCAATGACCCCGTCCGTGCCCGCATAATTATGCGAAACTATCCAGATAGTTTTCTTGTTTCTTCCTACGAGGAAGAGGACATGAAAGATCTAAGAAATTATATTATCAGCTTCTTTTTATCTAAGCAGGATCACTACGATCTTTTTATTCCTTATGAAGCCGGTGAGGCCCACTCAAAGATCAGGGCCAATGCCAACATTATGAATACGGTCTCCCATGAGCAGGGTATCTTCTATCGGATTCGAGTACCGGATTTTATTTTTCAAAAACTCGGCCTTAACTCATTTGTACTAGCACCTTCAGAGGCCAAAGAGTGGGAACAGACGAGGCCTAGTTATTAACGACAGGCCACTATAAGGTAGGTTCGTTTTACATTTTTTTGCTCAATTTTTGTTGTCAGACTTTTTAGTTAGCTTTAATCTCTTCGACCAATGAAAAAAAAGCAAAATCTTAAAACTCGATGGACACAAAAGAAGGCACGCCTTAAAGAAAAGTGCCTCAATCTCGCCCATCCGGTGGTTAAGGCATCTTATGTATGGTCAATCTTGTCAGAACAACTATGCGATGTTCTTGGCCCAGAGGTTCATCATCAATGGTTTAAACAGGTCAAACCACTCGTGATCTCTCATAATGTTTTAATTCTGGAAGTTCCTAACCATTTTTCGGCCCAGTGGATTCATACGTATTATCATGAATTGGTAGACGTGCTCTTATCAGTTATGGATAAAAAACTGACCTCATTTTTTGTTTCACAATCTGAACGTCACCACTCTCCACAGTTGGCCGACATTAATTTATCGGAATGCTCCACTTCTGAAGTAAAGCGTCAAGGCGAAGACTAGCAGAGTAAGAGTAATTCCAATAAAAATGATGACTTTATCTCGACCCATGTTTCATGCCCAATATTGATTTAAATTAAAAGACCCGCTACTACTGATTGTAACTGCTAATCATTAATCGCCACCAGAATATTTTCAGAGAACTTTCATCCATTCATGAAGCATGCCGGGAATTTTAAAGGGATCGAAAGGGCGATGAATCTCTCCAATCTTATTTTCAATAAATGATAATTCCAGAATGTCGTCAATCATGATGAAGGGAAGATTTTTAAGAGTTTCAGAAGACTCGTATTGTTGTTTAAGAGATCCAAGTTGGGACAAAGCCGTTTTAGCGTCTAAAACGATAAGGCGCGGCTTCAGGTCTTCAACGAGGTAGATGAAATCATTGGCATGATCAAGAGAATAAAACGCCAAATTCTGACCTTTAAATGCTTTTTCCAGAAGAGTCGTCGCAAATGTATTTTCATCGATCCAAAGAACCAGATTCACGCGGTGTATCCTTTGACAAAGAGTGCCGTTGGTTACTACCATCGGACCATGGAAAAAGAAAAGTCAAAAGTCATGGTAAGAGATATTCAGACAGAATCCATCCTTTTTGAATGTGAAATTGAGGACTCTGAAAAGGCCTATCAATTTGCTGCTCAAATGGAAGAGATGGGTCTCGATATCGAAGTGATAGTGCCTACGTTGACCGAAACACTCTCAACCTCTTTGGGTTTGAATACGGAACAAAGAAAGGCCTACAAGGAAAGCCTGGACTCTGAAATCGAGGATCACGAAGGTTCATGCTGCTTTGAAAAAAGCGATAAGGACATCGTTCACTGAAATTGATGACCATATCCGACAAATACTGATCTCGGTAAGACACTAAAACCATAAATTTCTTCATACTCACGGTTTAATAGATTTCTTAGCTGCAACGTCACCTCATCTTGCTCCCAGGTTTTTTTAATACCTAAATCCAGAACCTCAAATCCGTTTAATTTCGCTTCAAAATCTTTTCGGGAAGAGTACCAACGACTATTTACGTTTAATTCCATTGATTCATTTGGAAAATACGAGATACCGCCGATTGCAATATTATAGGGACGTCTCAGGATGGTGACCTTTTCCTCTTTAAATTGCTGGTGAGTAAAGCTTCCGGAAAATTCAAAAGAGTTCGTTCTGCGCTTTCCGCTAAGTTCAATACCTTCGGCGATGAATTTCTGCTGGTTGATGTATCCTTTCTCAAATGAATAAGTAAAAAGATTAGAAAGACGATTCTGAAAAAGAGATATTCCGGCATCATAGGCCTCTTTTGATCTTTTCCAGGATATTTCCATCGAGTGATTCGTTTCGGGTATGAGATCAGGATTACCGACCGGGGAACCAAATGAATCGGGACCATAGAGCTGATAAAGTGAGGGTGCCTTGAACCCCTCTGAATACTGCATCGACAACTCCTGGAACGCCAATCCGGCGGAACCAGTATTAAAGACCCCATACTTGGAATGCCTGTCGCTTCTCGCTCCCAAATGAATTTTAAAATCATCCATTAAAAAGGAGGCCAGACTAAAAATGGAATTAAGATCAAACGAATCATCCAGATTAATCGCCTTTGCATGTTCGTGCTCATTGGAGATTCCTGTGATAACTCCAAATGGCCCATGCTCCAAACGATGAATGAGTTCGTGTTCAAATAAATTTCCATTAAAAAATTCTTCAGTTGATTGATGACTACTGTTTAAGCGTTGGTGGCGATTAAAACCATTTCGTAATGAAATGGCCTGTGCTTCATTAAGAGTGTAGTTTGTTTTTTGTTGCAAAAAGTATTGATCATTTCGAGTGTAATCCTGAGAAGTATCTTCCCCATAGCCATCCTGCTCGGCCTTGCCGTTAATATGGCCTGACAAGATATCCGTATGAATCTTATCCCCCCAGCGATGCTCCGAGGAAGAAGTCATCTGCGTAATATCAGTTGCATCTTTTTCTTTTGCATTAAAGCGTTTTTTATTCAACCTGGAGATACCATCCGAGTGAAAACGCAAAACAGTGAGTGATCCATTATTTTTCTCGCTCTGCCAGTCCTTTGAAAGTGAAGAAGAAAGAGTGCCAAAACTTCCTCCATTGACGGTGAGCCGGGTTTCCGGAGCATTCTCCCCTTTTCTTGTCCTCATTTCAATAAGTCCACCCATGGCGTCTGAACCAAAAAGAACCGCCTGGGGGCCTTTATAAACAGTCAAATCCCTAAGTGCCGGTGAGGGCATAAATGCAGCATCAAATTGTCGATCAGTATTGGATGTATCATTAATCTTTAATCCATCGAGCGTAAAAGAGAGATGTCTACTTTCAGTGCCTCTCAAAAAAAAAGATATTCTTCCTCCAGGGCCTCCGTTTTGACTGGCGACTAAACCATGAACTTTCTCCAATGCGGATGAAATGAGTCCCAAGGGTTCACTGTTTAGTTGATTTGCTTCAATAACAACGGAGTTTGAAAAAGTGAAACGTTCAATGTCTTTTGTTGCTTCAACTTCAATTGGATCAAGTTCTGTTTCAGCAAAAAGAGGTAGAGACACATATAATAAGACAATCAATAGCGTCCAAGACATGATTTCCTCCTCGGGAATGTCTTCTTCAACGCCGTATCTGACTATACAGTTGCGGGACAGTGCTGGAATTAAACCAGGCTTCCGGTTGGTATGAAGTGAATACTAGACTAGCATGCCTGCACCATTACTCAATAAGAAAGAAAATCAAAGATAGGGGCCATTTGTGGCCCCTATTTAAAGAACACGCGAGATCAGGCCGAACGTTCCTTGTTATTTTTGTAATGAAATTCTTCCTCATCTTTAATGGAACTCTCTATTAATTGATACTTAGGAGTACAGAAGGGATGAGCATGCAGTTTATTTCTTTTCTGGTCTTTTTGTTTTTCTATTTGTCGTTCCATTTTTTCGACAACGAGATCCAGTGATTTGTACATATTGTCTGCACAAGCTTTTGCAAAAAAATCAAACTTGGGGCCGTGTACTTTTATTTCAGCCCAATGTTCGTCGTTGTGAACCCAACA